>JAGVOE010000038.1 GCA_020052895.1 Candidatus Woesebacteria bacterium | reverse complement strand
CTGACTGAATAGAGATTTGAGGAATTCGACGAGCGAGTTGAGTTCGCTATTAAGAGTCCTCTTCCCATAATCGACCAAGACAGAGTCATTTTCGACCACGCTCCCGTTGTCAAGTTATGGGGTATATTTTGAGGCTGGGTGGATGAATATTAAATGTGTTCGGGATCAAAGACTTTGTCTTTGCCCTCACCCCCGCCTCGACAGGTTCGTTACGAAACTGTCTCCGGCACTCTGAGTACAGAGCCACCGGCGGACTCGATAGCCTGGATAGCACCGGCGGAGGCCGGGACGGCGATTTGGAGGGATTTGGTGAGCTTACCGGTGGCAATAATCTTGAAGCCGCGTTTGGCTTCTTTCTCGCTTGTCTTGAGGGCAGTGGCTAGAAAGAGGGCGTCAACGACCGAGTTCTCGGGAAACTTGTTCAAACGGTCGAAGTTGACCGTAATGGGCTGAAGCTTGATGACCTGAAAGCGATGCTTACCTTTGATGAAGGGGGTACGGCGTACCAAAGGCAGTTGACCACCCTCAAACCAAAGAGGGATGGTGCCACGGGTTTTTTGGCCTTTTTGACCACGACCGACGGTGTGACCGCCGACGCCAGAGCCATAACCACGCCCAAGACGCTTCTTGGGAGTTTGGATGATTTGGGGGAGTTTTGAAAGTAACATATTTGTTGTTTGTTAGTTGGTGGAGTGAGATCCCTCGACTTCGCTCGGGATGACAATGGTTAGGCGACGCGAAGGGCTTTGAGTAATTGGTATTTTTTACCGAGGGTTTCGATTTGTTTGAGAGCCTTGAAGGTAGCGCGGGCATTGCTGGTTTTGTTGTTGGTGCCTAAGACTTTACAAACGATGTCGGTGATACCAGCGGCTTCGACTACAGCCCGGACAGAAGAACCGGCGATGAGGCCAGTACCTTTGGGGGCCGGTCGGAATAAAACTTTAGCGGCGCCGTACTTGGAGTTGGTTTCGTAGGGAATGGTGCCGTCAACTAAGGGAACTTGAACCAGATCACGATTGCTCAAACGAATAGCTTTTTTGATAGCATCGGCGACGTTGGGAGCCTTGGCCAAACCTAGTCCAACCTTACCTTTTTTGTCACCAGTAACGACGAGAGCCGAGAAAGAGACGTTGGTACCGCCCTGGGTCTTCTTACTGACACGACGAATCTGAAGGACTTGTTCGAAGCCTTCTGGGGCCGGTCGGCCACCACCTCTATTGTTGTTGTTCGTGTTACCTGCGTATGCCATATTGGTTGTTGGTTATTAGTGTGAAGTGCTTAGTGAGTATTATTAAAATTTGATACCAGCGGCGCGGACGGCTTCGGCTAGAGCCTTGACTCGGCCGTGGAAACGGTACGAGCCTCGGTCAAAGACCAAAGTGGTAATTTTTTGGTCTTTAGCTATCTCCCCAAGTTTTTTACCGACCTCACCGGCAGATTCAGTCTTGGTACCTTTGAATTTTTTGAGAGCTTGAGAGCCAAAAGCGGCCATGACTCGACCGGTCTGATCAATGATCTGAGCAAAGATGTGCTGGTTGGATCGCTTGACAGTGAGACGAGGACGTTCGGTACGAACCAGAAGCTTGGCTCGAATGCGGGTCTCTCTCTGTTTTTTTTCGTTTAGCTTTTTCATGGTTTAGATGTTTAGATGGTGTTAGGCGGCAGTTTTGGTAGCGGTTTTACCTTGTTTCTTAAGAACGACTTCGTCCGTATAACGGATACCCTTGCCTTTGTAAGGCTCCGGCTTTCTGACCTCGCGAATATCGGCCGATACTTGTCCAACGAGCTGTTTATCGATACCCACCACCTTGATTTTGTCTTGGCCTTCAATAGTGATGGTCACTCCAGGCACTTTTTTGAAGATAACGGGATGAGAGTATCCCACCGAGAGAGACAGACCTTCGGGATGGGTAGCCACACGATAACCGGTACCCACTAGCTGTAAATCTTTGACGTAGCCATCGGTGACACCGATGATGCAGTTTTGGGCTAGACGTCTGGCTAGACCGTGGAGAGCCCGTGTTGCAGGTAAGTCGTTGTCTCGAGTAAAGCTAATAACAGTGTCTTTGATCTCGACCTTGATCCCCTGAGGAACTACCGATTCCAGGGTACCTTTGGGTCCCACAAACTTGAGAGAAGTAGCCGTCTTTTCGAAGGAGACGGTGGTGGGGAGATATAGTGGTTTGCGGCCGATGCGACTCATAAATAAATTACCAAATTTGACAAATAACTTCGCCACCGAGATGTTTGGAGTGGGCCTCTTTGGCGGTCATAAATCCAGCAGAAGTAGTGATGATAGTCGTCCCAGCACCAGAAAGGGTTTTGGGGATGTTCCGATGGCCGGAGTAAATCCGAACACTAGACTTACTGATTTTTTGAATACCGGTGACGGCCGGTAGACCCTTGTCGAAGTAGCGAAGCGTAATAATGATCTTATTAGATGGTTTGGCTTCGACAATTGAGTAGTCAACAATAAAAGCCTCGGCTTTGAATATTTTGGCGATTTGCTCGCGGGCGTAAGAAAAGTCGGCGGTGACAGTTTCCTTCTTGGCCAGGTAACCATTGCGAATGATAGTGAGAAAGTCGGCGGTAGTATCCATATTATTTTGACATTTTAAAAACGCCCGGTAACTCACCTCGGTGGACCATCTCTCTAAAACAGAGTCGGCAAAGACCAAAGATACGAATGACTCCACGAGGTCGGCCACAAAGCTGACAGCGGTGGTGGTCGCGAGTAGCGTGCCCGATGAGTCTAATTGATTTAGCGATTTTGCTTTTTTTGGCCATGATAAGTATTTATGATTCCTTAGTGAAAGGCATGCCTAGAGCTCTAAGAAACTTTAAAGCGTCCGCGGGGTCTTTGGCACTTGTAGAAATAGTAACTTCCAGCCCTTGAATCTTCCCGATTTTATCATATTCCACCTCAGGAAACACTATTTGTTCGGAAAAGCCGATGGTGTAGTTACCTTTGGTATCAAAGGTTTTGATCGAGACACCCTGAAAATCTTTCAGACGGGGAAGAACAATTGAGGTTAGTTTCTCAAAAAAGTCATAGGCCCGGAGGCCGCGTAGAGTGACTTTTAGACCAACAATCTCCCCTTCGCGGAGGTTGAAGGCGGCGATACTGGAGCGAGATTTGGTCTCGAGAGGTGTCTGGCCGGTGATTATGGCCATCCAATCTTTGGCTTTGAGCAAGAAGTCCTTGTCCGTCTTAAAGTCCTTAGAGCTGGTGTTCACGGTGATCTTAAGCAGTTTGGGAACAGCTTCAATAGAGGCTAAGCCCAGCTCTTTTTGAAGAGCCGGTCTAATTTCGGAGAGGTACTTGGTTTTTAAGTTTTGAGTCATTTTTTTTCGGTAGTAATTATCTGACGGCATTTGTGACAAATTCGTACTTTAGGGGTTTGAGAAGCGTCAAAACCGACCCGAGTGGGCTTACCACAGCTGGGACAAAGAAGAGCCACCGAAGCCGTGGAGAGTGGTCTGGGTAGAGTAACGATGGAACCAGGCTCGTTACCTTTGGGTTTGAGATGTTTTTTGTACTGGTTGACACCTTCGACCAGAACCTTTTGGCTCACTGGAAAGACTTTGAGAATCTTGCCGGTACGGCCCTTGTCTTTGCCGGCTTGAACTTGAATGGTGTCACTGATTTTGAATTTGAACATATGTTTTAGACGACTTCGGGGGCGAGAGAAGCTATTTTATTAAATCCAGCATCTTTTACCTCGCGAGCGATGGGGCCGAAAATACGAGTGCCAAGAGGCTGTTTACTGGCGATAGAGTCGATGATCACAGCGGCGTTGTCGTCGAAGCGGACGTAGGTTCCATCGTCCCGACGAGTTTCTTTGCGAGTACGAACAATGACAGCCTTGATGACTTGCTTGTCTTTGACGGCTCCGTCTGGAGAAGCGCCCTCAACGGCGGCGGTGACCACATCACCAATGTAACCAAAGCGGCGACGAGAGCCTCCATGTACGAGGATCACCTTGATGAGTTTGGCACCTGAGTTGTCAGCAATTTTGAGAACGGATCTTAGTTGGATCATATGATTTTGACGATTTTCCAGCGTTTGGTTTTGCTAATAGGGCGGGTTTCTTCGATACGGACGCGCTGGCCTTTTTTGGCCTCGAGATCATTTTGAACAGCAAAAGAGTGGTTCACTTTGATACGCTTGAGGTACTTGGGGTGGACCTTGAACCTTACCACATCAACGATGGCGGTTTTAAGATTTTTGTCGCTTTTAACGATACCGGTTAGATGTTTCATATTTAGTTTTTGGTTATTGGTTGCTGGTTCTTAGTTAAAAGTTGGGCAATCTGTTTTTTGAGCTTCTTGTGGGCGTTGGTATTTTTTTCGATACCGGCCCGAATATTGAGCTTGATACTGGCTAACTTGATCTTGGACTCGTCAAGAGTGATGGCTGGGGTTTGATTCTTGGTTTTAGGCATTTTCTTTGGCTACTAGTTTGGTTTTAACGGAGAGCTTGTGACCAGCCAAGCGGATGGCTTCGGCGGCGACGGCTCGAGTGACCCCGGACAGCTCCATCAGGATTTGACCAGGCTTGACCACGGCCACGTAGCCTGAGACATCGGACTTGCCAGAACCCATGCGGGCTCCAGGAGTTTTATGGCCGATGGGCTTGTGAGGAAAGACACGCAAAAAGAACTTACCGACGCGTTTGGTGTGGTGAGTAATGGTGCGGCGGGCGGACTCGATCTCGTTGGCCGAGAGCCAACCACTTTCTTCGGTTTTGATGCCATAGTCTCCGTAGGAGAGTTCGTTGGTACGAGTGGCAACGCCACCCATACTACCACGGAACTCTTTTCGATATTTGCGTCTGGCTGGTTGTAACATGTTGGTTTTAGTTCTTGGTTATTAGTTATTAGTTCGTAGTAGTCGATTAGCTGATGATATCTCCAGTGTAAATCCACACCTTGATGCCCACATAACCGGAGCGAGTGAGGGCTTTCTTCTCGACGTAGTCAATGTTGGCGCGGAGTGTCTGAGTAGGAATTCGACCTTGTTTAAACTTTTCGACGCGAGCAATCTCGGCCCCATCAATACGACCAGCAAAGACTAGTTTGACTCCTTTAGCTCCGGCGGCCATGACTTTTTCGATGGCCTGGTTGGCGGCTCGGCGGAAAGGATAGCGGTGCTCCAACTGATTGGCCAAGCGGTCGGCGATAATGGCGGAGTTGATTTCCGGATTTTTGATCTCTAAGGGATGGAGATTGATCTTGACGGCGTTTTGAGTCTTGGGATTGATGTGGAGTAGTTTTTCAATGTCTTTTTTGAGAAGCTCCAAAGAGGATCCACCGCGACCGATAACCACACCAGGACGAGAAACATTCATGTAGATGTCAACTGAGTTGATGGAACGTTTGATCTCGATGCTCGTGATACCGGCCAGCTTTAACTTGGCTTCGATAAAGCGTCTGATTTTATTATCTTCCAGAACGTACTTGGCGTAGTTTTTGAAGTCAGCAAACCAAACTGATTTGGTGGGAAAGATGACGCCGGTTCTAAAAACGATTGGATTGACTTTTTTGCCCATGTTTATTTGGATTTTTTGGTAGTTTTGGTAGAGACGGCGGCTGGTTTGGGGGTGGTCACCAGAGGAGTCAAAACTCGAAGGTAAAGAGTCAGGTGGGATGTAGTGCGCTCGTAAGGCTTGGTTTTACCACGACCACCGATGTGGGCGCGTTTAGAGACATGGCCTTTGGTAGCAAAAGCCGAGTCGATGACCAAGCGGTCCGGAGAGGCCTGAAACTGAGAAACGGCGTTGCCTACGGCTTGTTTGACTAGTTGAAGAATCGGTTCGGCGGCTCTTTTGGGGATGACTGAAAGCTGTTTGATAGCCAGAAGAGCCGGTCGGCCCACAATAGCCTTCAACACCAAGTTGGTTTTGCGAGGCGAAGACAAAGCGTGTTGGGCTTTGGCGATGACGAGCTGTTTGGTGGCTTTATTAGTAGGCATAGGATTAAGTCTTGGTTAGAACTCGTTTGACGATACGACCATGGCCGCGGAAGTTTCTGGTAAGAGAGAACTCGCCCAAGCGATGACCAACCATATCTTCGGTAATGAAAACTTCTTTAAAAATTTTGCCATTGTGAACAGCAAAGGTGTAACCAACAAACTCAGGAGGAATCTGGCTAGATCTGGCCCAAGTTTTGATGGCCTCTTTTTTTCCGGCCAGCTTAAGGTTCTCAACCTTTTTGATGAGCTTGGCGTCTACATATGGTCCTTTGATCGAGCTTCTAGACATGTTGTTTAGTATTTATTTAGTGTAACGACGTTTGATAATTAGTTTATTACTGAACTTCTTGCGGTCTCTGGTTCGTTTACCCAAGGTTCTTTTACCCCAAGGAGACTTAGGAGACTTCATACCGATACCGGAGCGACCTTCTCCACCACCGTGAGGATGTGAACCGGGATGCTGAGCCACACCTCTAACTGTGGGTCGAACACCCATGTGACGCTTGCGACCAGCTTTACCGAGAATTTCCTCTTTGTGATGGGGATTGCTGAGAGCGCCAACGGTAGCCTTGCAACGGCCATCAAAAATACGAATTTCACCAGAAGGAAGCTTAACAATAACCTGGTTACCTTCTTTACTTTGAACCGTGGCTGAGTTACCGGCGCCACGAACCATCTGGGCTCCTTTGCCAGGAGTGATTTCCAAACTATGAATTTCAATACCAATCGGAATGTTCTTCAGAGGAAGACAGTTACCAACCTTGATTTCGGCGGTCTCGGAAGAGATGACGGTGTCACCGGCTACCAAACCTTGGGGGGCTAGGATGTAATCCTTGACTCCATTAGCATAAACTAAAAGGGCAATATCGGCGGTACGATTGGGGTCGTACTGAATGGAGTCAACTCGAGCAGTAAGATCGAGGTTTCGCTTCCAGTCGAGGTGACGGAGAAAGCGTTTTTGGCGTCCACCTTGATGACGAACTGTTATTTTACCAGAGAAGTTGCGTCCGGAAGACTTGGGATTTAGTTTGAGAAGAGTTTTGGGTATTTTCATAGATGTTATGACTTAAGAGAGTTAAATATCTCCATGGTTTGGCCTTTTTTGATCTGGACGATGGCTTTTTTACTGGCCGAGAGAGTGGTGTGGCGGCCGGTTTTTAGGGATTTAATTTTCCGAGAGGCGTGCTTAACGGTGTTGACAGAGACGACATTGACTTTAAAAAGGTCTTCGACGGCTTTTTTGATTTGATATTTGCTAGCCGAAGGATCTACTTGAAAAACATACTTATCCAAAACGGCTAAGGAGTAACTTTTTTCGGTAACGACGGGCTTAAGAATGGTGTTTTGGTGGGCTAGAGGGGTAGACATATTAGTTTAATTTTAGGCGAGTAACTAAGTGATCATAGGCTGAAGTGGTCAGATAGACCTTGGGCGAGGTGGCGGTGTTGAAAGCATTTAGACGTCTAGCTGAGAGAATAGAGATGTTGCTTAAATTGGAAACGGCTTGTAAAACACCTTGAGTCTCGGAGAAAAAGACAAAAGAAGCCTGGTCGGTACCGAGAACTTTTAGAGCAGACTTGGTGGAAGAGTCCTTGATACTGGCGGAATTGATCAGAACCAGACGGTTTTCTTTTTGATAGAGAGATAGAACCCCGATTAAAGCCTGAACTTTCATCTTTTGGTTGAGTGATTTGGGTGCGGACTTCAAACCAGTGGGTCCAAAAGCAACACCACCACCGACATAGATAGGGGCGGATTTGGCACCGTGACGGGCATTGCCGGTACCTTTTTGCTTGTAGACCTTTCGCTTGGTAGCGTTGATCTCACCACGAGTCTTGGTCTTGGAAACACCACGGTGACTGTTGGTCTGATAAACGTGAATGGCCTGAGCGATAAGAGAGGGCTTGATCTCGATGGAAAAGATAGAAAGATCTTGAGTTGGGGCGGTGGTAGTTACTTTTTTAGTGGCCATATGCAGTTAAGTTATTGGATGGATTCCTGGTCGGAGCCAGAAACGACAGCGGCTTTGACCTGATTGGTAATGGTGATCAGAGCGAGAGCTCCACGACAGCCGGAGATACAGCCGGTAATTTGCAGAAGACCGGTAGCTGGATCGTAGGAGTGAATTTTAAGATTGCGGACAAAAGTGTTGGTGTTACCCATGCGTCCCGCCATGTGCTTACCGGGCAGAACCCGACCAGGAGTAGTACCACGACCGATGGATCCAGGAGCGCGCTCTCGATCTGATTGACCATGGGTACGAGGTCCACCGTGCATACCCCAACGCTTCATTACACCAGCAGTCCCCTTGCCTTTGGAAGTAGCCATAACACTCACTGTGGTGCCGGGAACAAGAAGCTCGGCGAGATTGATTTCGGATTTTGGCTCCAAGACTTCTTCGGTGTGGATTTCGTGAGTTTTTTTGGGTCCCACGGCCAAAACGATAGCGGCGTAACCATCCTGGGCAACGGTCTTATTTCTCACAACCACGTGAGGAGAAACCGTGAGCACGGTCAAGGGGAGGCGCTGCCCTTCCGAGAAGGCTTGAGTCATGCTCTTTTTGTTGGCGTATACTTGATTTAACATGTTTGTAGTAAGGGGTTTTTAACCCTGTAAAAAATGCCCCCGAATTTCGGGGACTCCGAAAGGCGGTGTGGGCAGTTTTTTAATAATTTAAAGTTTTCGACATAAATTACATCTTAATTTCGATGCCGACCCCGGCAGGGAGATCAAGATGCTGGAGAGAGTCGATGGTTTTATTGGTCGGGCTAACGATGTCGATAAGTCTCTTGTGAGTGAGAATAGCAAACTGTTCACGAGCGTCTTTGTCGGTGTGAGGGGAAGAGGTAACAACAATTACTTTCTTTTTTGTGGGCAGGGGGACAGGACCAACCACCTGGGCGCCAGAAACCAGAGCGGCCTGAATAATCTTCTTGGCCGCTTCGTCGATGACTCGATGATCAAAAGACTTGAGTTTGACGCGAATACGTGGTTGGTCTGTCATGATCTAAATTAAAAAGTGCTAATTGGGGTTGCCTCTTAAGCAATGACCTTGGTAATAACTCCAGCTCCGACGGTGAGGCCACCTTCGCGGATAGCAAACTTCTGGCCCTCGGTCATAGCGATAGGCTGAATGAGTTCGACGGACATCTTGGCGTTGTCACCAGGCATGATCATCTCGACACCTTCAGCGAGCTTTACCTCACCGGTAACATCGGTAGTGCGGATAAAGAACTGAGGCTTGTAACCAGTGAACATCGGAGTGTGGCGGCCACCTTCGTCTTTGCCCAAGATATAAGCTTCAGCTTCGAACTTGGTGTGAGGCTTGATGGAGCCGGGCTTGGCCAAGACCTGTCCTCTTTGGACATCGTCTTTTTCTATACCGCGGAGTAAAAGTCCGACATTATCACCGGCTTGACCTTGTTCGAGCTGCTGGTGAAACATTTCGACACCAGTGACGACGGACTTGGCGGTGTCTTTGATACCCACGATCTCGATTTCTTCACCGACTTTGATAACACCGGTTTCGATACGACCGGTAACGACGGTACCACGACCCTTGATAGAGAAAACGTCTTCAACAGGCATGAGGAATGGCTTGTCGAGCTCGCGAACAGGCTCCGGAATCCAGGTGTCGACAGCTTCCATCAGCTTCAAAATGCCTTCTTGGGCTTCCTTGTCACCTTCGAGAGCTTTGAGAGCAGATACGCGGATAATCGGAGTGTCTTCTTCAAAACCATACTTGACCAATTTTTCGCGAATTTCCATCTCTACCAACTCGATTAGTTCCGGATCGGAAACAGCATCACACTTATTGAGGGCGACGACGAGTCTTGGAACGTTGACTTGTTTGGCCAGAAGTAGATGTTCGTTGGTCTGAGGCATAGGACCATCGGTCGCGGCGACAACAAGAATGGCCCCATCCATCTGAGCGGCACCGGTGATCATGTTTTTGATGTAGTCACGGTGGCCCGGACAGTCGATGTGGGCGTAGTGGCGAGTAGCGGTCTCGTAAGGAACGTGGGAGATCTGGATGGTAACTCCACGCTCTCTCTCTTCGGGAGATTTGTCGATTTGATCAAAAGGAAGAGCCGTAGCCAAGCCTTGTTTGGCTAAGGTGGTCGTAATAGCGGCGGTAAGAGTGGTCTTGCCGTGGTCGACGTGACCAATGGTGCCAATATTAACGTGGGGTTTGGTTCTTTGATATGTAGCCATTTTGTTTAATTATTTATTATTTTTTTAATTACTATTTTTCGAGCCTATTTATTTTAGCAGATTTTACGCTATTTGGCGGGGTTTTTCAATAACTTGCTAGCAAAACTGCCGGGAAGCTCCTGATAATGGGATGGTTCCATGTAATATGAGGCTCGACCAGCAGTAAGAGAACGGATAGCTGTAGCGTAGGCCGAGAGTTCGGAAAGAGGTACGGTGGCGGTGATGACACGAGCATTACCTCGCTGGGCAGTACCTCCAATTTGGGCCCGGCGACTGGAGAGATCACCGATAATGTCACCCATGTTGGCTTCGGGAGTGGTAACTTCAACCTTCATGATAGGCTCAATAATGACCGGACCGGCATTTTTGACAGCGTCCTGAAGAGCCATAGAGCCAGCGATTTTAAAGGACATCTCGGAGGAGTCGACCTCGTGGAAAGAACCATCGATAACGGCCACATCTAGGTCTACTAGAGGGAAACCGGCGATAACACCATTGTCCAGAGCTTCCCGGACACCTTTTTCGATGGGAGAGATGAACTCTTTGGGGATAGTACCACCGACGATTTTATTGGTGAAGGTAAAACCTTCGCCGCGAGGTTTGGGGGTGATGATTAGAATACAGTGTCCGTACTGACCGCGACCACCAGATTGACGAATAAACTTACCTTCGCCCTTGGCTTCTTTGGTAATGGTTTCACGATAAGCAACTTGAGGAGCACCGGTGGTGGCTTCGACCTTAAATTCACGCTTCAGACGATCAACCAAAATTTCCAGATGGAGCTCTCCCATGCCGGCGATGACGGTTTGGCCGGTTTCATGATCGGTTTTGATACGGAAAGTGGGATCTTCCTCGGCGAGACGACTGAGAGCCACATCGAGTTTCTCTTGATCAGCTTTGGTTTTCGGCTCGATAGCCAAAGAGATAACTGGGTCTGGAAAGTTGATAGACTCGAGGACCAAGGGATGGTTTTCGTCACAGAGAGTGTCGCCGGTTTTGGTCATTTTGAGACCAACCACGCCCACGATCTCACCAGCACTAGCTTCGGCAACTTCTTCGCGAGTGTTGGCATGCATGAGCATAAGACGTCCAAGTCTTTCGCGTTCACGCTTGGAAGCGTTGTAAACAAAAGAACCGGAGGTGATCTTACCGGAGTAGATACGAATGTAAGTTAGCTTACCAACATGGGGATCGGCCTGAATTTTGAAGGCCAGACCAGAAAAAGGCTCGGCGGGATCGGCTTTACGAGTAACTTCTTCGTTGGTTTCGGGATTGAGACCGGTAATGGTAGGCTTGTCCAAAGGAGAAGGTAAGAAGTCGACGACGGCATCCAGAAGAGGCTGAACACCTTTGTTGCGGAGGGAGGAGCCAGGGAAAACAGGCACAATCTGATTGGCACAAGTAGCGACACGGAGAGCAGTTTTTAGGGCGTCCACACTGGGTTCTTGGCCATCCAGATACTCACCCATGAGGACTTCATCAAATTCGACGATAGATTCGATCAGTTTGGCTCTTTCGAGCTCGCACTCGTCTTTCATCTCTTCAGGAAAACCTTCGGTGACTTCGTACAGAGCGCCGGTTTCGTCGCCTTTCCAGATAATAGTTTCTCTTTCGAGAAGCATGACAATGCCCCTAAACGTATTTTCAACACCGAGAGGCAGAGCTAAAATAGCGGTTTTGGCTCCGAGCTTCTCGTGCACGTCTTGGATAGTCGCCATGAAGTCGGCACCGAGAACGTCCATTTTATTGACAAAAGCGATGCGGGGAACGTGATACTTATCGGCCTGGCGCCAGACGGTTTCGGTCTGAGATTGAACACCGGAACCGGCATCTAGAACGATGACACCGCCGTCGAGGACTCGGAGAGAGCGTTCGACCTCAGCCGTAAAGTCGACGTGGCCCGGAGTGTCGATAATATTAAAGCGATGTTCTTCTTTGAAGTGGGCACCTGGTAAGACCGGGGTCCAAAAAGCGGTGGTCGCGGCTGAAACAATGGTAATGCCCCGCTCTTTCTCTTGTTCCATCCAGTCCATCTGAGTGTTACCCTCGTCGATGTCGCCGATTTTGTAGGACTTACCGGTATAAAAAAGGATTCTCTCAGTAGTGGTGGTTTTGCCGGCATCAATATGCGCAATAATACCCGTGTTACGAACACGATCTAGGGGGACTTTTTTTCCTGTCGGAGCGGCCATATTTTGTTTTTTTGCTTAGTTTGTTGATTTGACGAATTAAACCTTCCCAAACATGGGAAGATAATCACGAGGCTAATTTTACCACAAACTTGGTATATTGGTCCAGGCCAAAAAAAGACCCCGTGGAGACGGGGTCGGGAGTGAAAAGATTTAATCCAATGAAGGAAGTTCGTCCAGGCCAGCGGCGCGAGCAAGAGACAGAACAAAGGAATGAAGAGTCTCTTCGTGGGTGGAATCCATGAGAGGGCGTTTGTAAGAAGACACGAGCTTATTAACCTGAACTTTGGCGCGGGCAAAAGTGTCCAAACTGCCGGCGTCTTGCCATCCTCTCATAGAATCTCGATCGATGACGGGGCCGGTTAGGTATTGTTCTTTTTGGAAGAGGTCTATAGTGATACGTTGCTTGAGAAAGTCCCCGCCCTTGAAGTCGACCCCGGCGTAAAAACCGGTGGCCAAAGTGTCGGTCGGAGTAGCAATACCGCGGAGAAAGCGGCGGGCCATGGCGATGCTTTCGGCATCGATGACTAATTTCTCGGGACTGACACAGAGAAGCGAGTCAATCATGCCCGCACCCGAGATCATATTGATACCACTGAGGGCACCTACTAAGATGGCTTGACTACTTTCGAGACCGGCCTGAACATCCACGAGCTTGGAGTCGCTCCCGCCAAGATAACCGTGCGTGGGTAAATGTAGGGATTTACCAACTTGGGCACAGGCGGAGTTAAGTAGAGAAGTTTCGATGGCGCCCATGGGAGCTCCCCCTTTGCGCATTTCAAAAATAGTGGGGGCACCGCCCCAGACCAAGGGGGACCCTGGTCCGGCCAGTTGGTGAATGGTTAGACCGGCGAGACACTCGGCAGTGTGCTGAGTAACGGCACCAATCAGAGTGACGGGAGCGGCGGCGCCGGCCAAAGGGACGGAAACCATCTCGGCGGGGACACCGGCCCGAGCCAAAGCGATAAGATTACCCCCACCAAAGTTAGACCACATGAGTGGAGGTGAAGGACAAACATCAAAGACGGCTCGAGGGTAACGGCGGAGATTCTCTGCACCATCGGAAACTAAAGCTAACATATCGATCATGTTCTGAATATTTTTGTTGGACAGCGCCCCGGTGACAATCGGTTTACTCGAATGAAGCAAAACAAGATAAAGACGATAAAGATCTTGGATGGAATTGGGCACATCGCTACAAAAAACCGAGGTTGATTGGGCGTCGTACTGAGAAATGCTTTCCGTGACTTTGACGATGCGTAGGAGATCCTGGGCTTGGGCCTCGCGATGTTGCCGGGTGTCGGAATCAAAAATATTGATACCGGAAGAACCGGGATCAAAGTGAACAGCCTCACCACCGTAATGAACTTTGGGTTCACCGAAATAATCGTAAAGATGAAAATGATGTGGAACTGTGGCTAGGCAGCCAAGAATGAGACTATGTGGAAGTCGGACTACTTGAGTTGACTCGTCGACCTTAGCTCCGGCCTTGAATAAGAGCGCCCGGGCATCTTCATTTTGGACTTTGATACCCGGTTTTTGCAAAAGCTCAAAAGCTTCCAGGATGACGCGGGAAATTAAATCTTCGTCGAGTAAGGTGATTTTTGGTTTCATGGAACCTCCAACTAGCTAGATGTAAATGTGCTGGGGGGAATTATACGCCCATGCGATTGATACAAAAAAGCCCCGAATTATTCGAGGCTTATGATCTTCTATAAAAGAGTCCGTAGTTCGCCGATAGCTTTGGAAAGTGCTTCCTGTACAGATTCAATCTCGGCAATTAATTTGGCTAATTCTTCCTGTTTTGAGGGGGCGGCCTTAAGAATCCGATCAATCCAAGCAATTCTTTCAGCCTCGTTTCGAATTGGAACATTTTTGGCTCGAGCCTCAAAATCTTCCTTGGAGAAATAGTTGAAATCGGAGGATAGATCGGCGTGAAGCACAATAACAACTAAAGTGTCATTCGGGCCGAAGTTTTTCTCCGGATAGATAAGACGCTTGAATTTGAATTCTTTCCAGGTGGTGGTGTAACCAAGAGTTCTGTTTCCCTTGGCGCTTTCTTCGCTAATGGAATAGGACTCAAGGAGCCAACACTCAACCCTAGTTTGGGGATCGATTTTGTAACCGAATAGCCATTCAAACATAGATTTACCTCCGTTAGAATTTGGAAATGTACTCAGCGAATTATACCCCATAAGTGATATTTGACAAAGGATGTTTATTAGTGTATAACGTACACTAAGATGAAAATACAAACTTTTACGGTAGTGTCGGGGAATGCCATTTGTAATGCCAGTTGCCCTTTTTGTGTGTCCAAAATGACCGGTATTAGAACGATTGGTTTTAAGCCCACGGTCGTAAACTGGATAAACTTTCACAAGGCCTGCCGTATGGCTCAGATAAATGGCATTACGACGGTTCTGCTGACCGGCAAGGGTGAACCGACTCTATACCCCGAACAACTGACGGAGTACCTAACTCACCTCCAGAAGTATGACTTTCCGATTTTAGAACTGCAGACAAATGCGATTCTTTTCTCGGAGCAAGAAGAAAAATACGACAAATATTTGAAGGACTGGTATGAGCTGGGACTGTCCATTATCTCGATCTCGGTGGTCCATTATGATCCGGAAAAAAATCGAGCCAACTACGTGCCCGGGAAAAAGACATATCCTGATTTGGGAAAAATTATTGAGAAACTACACAAGATCGGTTACTCGGTCCGATTTTCGGTCGTCCTAATTAAAGATCATATTGATACCCCCAAAGAAGCCCAAAAAATGGTAGAAGTAGCTCATGGTTGGGGCGTAGAACAAGTGTCCCTCCGCCCGGTAGCGGCGCCGGAAGAATCCGAAAATGAAAAGTACAAAATTGATACCGTGAAGATGATGCTGACGCCGAAAAAAATCACCGACATTAATGCTTGGCTTGAGAAGGATGGTCGACGGCTACTTTCATATGGACATAACTCTCGAATTTTTGATGTAAACGGGCAGAATGTGTGTCTGACCGACGCCCTGACCATTAAACCGGGGACAGATGATATCCGGCAGATGATCTTTTTCCCCGACGGGCACATTCGCTTTGACTGGCAATACAAGGGGGCGATTATTCTTTAATAAATATGAAAAAACTAAAGACGATAAGGGCGGTGTACTCTTACTACTTTCCGGAGATCCGGAAAATTATTTCTGACATTACCAAGGACTTTCCGCATGGTGAATTCTTGAAGTCCATATCCCCCGGCTTGGATGACTATGAGAAACCGATCATTCAAAAAATGATAAAGTTCTACGAAAAAGATGTGGTGGGTTTTGAAGGATTCCAGTACCGATATCCCACAAGTGGGTCAAGTGAGGGTATATATCACCTACTTTCCAGAATAAAGAAAGATGACCCCGAGTCCCCTATTTATACTCTGGAAGGAGAGTACGAAGGATACAGGGAGTGCGCGGCGGGGCTGGGGCTAAAAGTACAAGAGATTTCCGAAGATACTGAAGCAATAAGGAGTCTGCCGAAGGGATATTGGTTTGTTTCTAATCCATCGGGAAGGGCAGGGAATATTTTACCGAATAATTTAATTAATCAAATTGCAGATCTGGGACACAAAGTAGTGGTCGACATGGCATATTTGGGTATGACCAGGAGACAAAAGTTTGACTTAAGCCACCCTAATATCGTGGCGGTACTAACTTCGATGAGCAAACCCTTTGGCTTGTTTTACTACCGAGTAGGCTTTACTTTTACCAGAGAGCCGGTGAAAACTCTCTATGCTACTAAGTGGTTCAAAAATATTTTGTCACTCATTATCGCCGATAAAGTATTTAGTACTTTCACCGCCGATTATATTTATCAAAAATACGCGCCGGTACAGAAAGAGATACTAGAGCAAATAAAGAAAGAGACGGGTATAGAACTGAGACGAAGTGATGTCCTGATACTGGCCCACTTGACCGAAAAAGATTTTGAAAAACTGACTCAGAAACAAAAGAAAATGGTGAAACCATTTAAACGTAGTATCGGATACAGGTTTTGTTTGACACAGTATTTTTTGGTGGGAGAATAAAAAAACACCCCCAAAGAGGGAGTGTTTGTTCAACAACCTAGAAAGATTAATTATTCGTCTTGAGAGCCAATTCGGTAAGAAATGGAGATTCAGAATTGAGGCCGTGAGAAATCAATACCGCGTTAATTATCACCTTGGTCTGCCAAGTTAGGTGGACCAACTCATCTGGGTGAATCGGATAAATGTCCTCGGGAACAGTCCCCATGGTAAGTAAGTGTTCATTTCTTATGACCAGTAACTTTACCGGATCAAGAATAACACCAATCCTTTCCTTATCTAACCGTATAATACGCGTATTTTTTTGTACCACAGTAGCCTCCTATGAAATATTTGGAATGTGCTAAGGGATATTATAGTACAAAAAGGCTCGCGTGGAGGGGCTTTTGGGTTGGGTGGAGTGAGATTGCCACGACCCGCCATGGCGGGTCTCGCAATGACGAGGTTTTTGCGGGCGGACACAGGGGTCCGCCCCTACAGGGAGAATAGGGTTGATGCTACCATCTAAAATGTGCGAATGCACGGTTCGCTTCAGCCATTTTGTGGGTATCAAGCTTCTTTTTGATGGCGGAACCGGCGTTTTCGTGCGCGTCAACGATTTCAGCGGCCAGCTTGTCGGCTAAAGTACGGTAAGGATTGGCTCCTCTGGCCTTGGCGGCATTTATGAGCCAACGAATGGCGAGAGAGTCACGGCGCTCAGGACGAATAGGCGTTGGAACTTGGTATGAAGCACCGCCGACACGACGGGAGCGGACTTCGATGGTGGGCTTGATGTTTTCCAGAGCTTCGTGTAAGTACTCAAGACCGTCTTTTTTGGTTTGTTCAGCGACGATGTCGATGGCTCGATAGACATGCTTGGCGACGACGGACTTTTTGCCATCCTCCATAACACCATTGATGAGCTTGGCGACGAGAGGGCTACCGTAGATGGGGTCAAACTGGACTTTTTTGGGAGGGGTTTTCTTTGATCTCATAGATTATTTTTTGGCTGCTGAGGGGCGTTTGGTACCGTATTTACTACGAGAAGAGCGGCGCTTTTCGATGCCGGCGGTGTCGAGCCTACCACGAATAATGTGAAACTTGACACCAGGAAGATCTCGAACTCGACCACCACGAAGAAGGACAATGCTGTGCTCAGCCAAGTTGTGGCCTTCACCCATGATATAAGCGGTGACTTCTTGCTTGTTACTCAGTCGGACACGGGCGATCTTGCGCAGGGCGGAGTTTGGCTTTTTGGGAGTCATGGTCTTGACCTGGAGACAAACACCGGCTTTTTGAGGACTCATAGTAGCCACCATGCGACGCTTGACCGAGTTGAAACTCTTACGGAGAGCTGTGGTTTTGACTTTGCGGGCGTTTCTGAGGCGGCCGTGTTTGATTAGTTGATTGGTAGTAGGCATGGTTGAGAGGTGTATTTTATCAGATATTTTCGATTCTGGCACGAAGTTTGCTGGTGGGAACCAAGCGACCAATGATAACGTTCTCTTTGAGACCTACTAAGTGATCAATCCTGCCCTGAACTGCAGAGTCGGTCAAGACGCTGGTAGTGTCTTGGAAGGAAGCAGCTGAAAGCCAACTATCGGTGTGCAAAGCGGCTCGAATAGTACCAAGAATAAGATTGGTTGCAGTAGCTGGTTCTCCACCCTGAGCGATAACGGCTTCGTTGGCCATTTCGTAACTGCCTCGACTGATGACATCTCCGGCTACCAGGCTGGAGTCACCAACGGAGTCGATGCGGACGTAGTCACACATCTTACGAGTAATGACTTCAAAGTGTTTGTCGTGAATACTGATGCCTTGAGACTCGTAGATAGACTGAATCTCGGCAATGAGGTAGTTCTGAGCGGCTCTCAAACCTTTGATCTTGAGAAGTTCTCTAATATCGACACCGCCGGCGGCCAGCTGAGTACCGACCGAGATTAGGTCACCGTCTTCCACCTTGAGAGGCATGGCTAGAGCAATGAGGTATTCTTTACGATCTTCTTTTTTACCTGGAGGAGTGATGGTAATTAAATTACCATTGTCGGTTTCGACCACTTTAACCTTACCGGAAATCTCAGCAATAGGAGCAACCAGTTTGGGCATACGAACTTCGAAAAGCTCGGTCACCCGGGGTAGGCCTTGAGTGACATCGATACCAGCAACACCACCAGAGTGTTTGGTGCGCATTGTCAGCTGGGTTCCAGGCTCACCAATGGACTGAGCTGCGGTGACACCAACCGGGTCACCAATGACTGCCGGGGCATTGTTGGCTAGATTGATACCGTAGCACTTGGCACAGAGACCAAAGCGCATCTTACAGGTAAGCGGAGAGCGAATTTCGATCTCCTTGATACCGGACTTGACGATGGCACTAGCAATGTCTTCGGTAATAATTTCACCGGCGCCAACCAAGACCTTGCGAGTTTCCGGAGCGACAACTTTCTTGGCTGAGTAACGAGAAGTGATGGTCTTTTCGAAGACTTTGCCACGGGGACCTTCGGCGGAGATGGTGTGGAACTCTTCAGTACCACAGTCATCGGCACGAATAATGGCATCGTGACTGACGTCAACTAGGCGGCGCGTTAGATAACCAGCATCGGCGGTACGAAGAGCGGTATCGGTCAGACCCTTGCGAGAACTTCTAATGGAAGAAACGTACTCAAAAATGGACAAACCTTCACGGAAGTTACCTTTGGTAGGCAACTCGATCATGTTTCCTAATGGGTCGACGTTGATACCACGCATAGCCGATAGCTGCTTAATAGTATTTTGGGTAATCCGACCCATACCAGTGTCGATAATTAAGCGGACTGGGTTGTCCTCGGAAAACTCTTGCCAGGTTTTCTCAGCCAGTTCGTCGGCAGTGTCCATCCACATCTGGATGGTTAGTTTTCTTCTTTCCTCATTGGTGATCAAACCGGTGTTGTAGTTCTCTTCAATCTCTTTGGCTTTTTGGTTTCCACCTTCGATAAAGGCGGTTTTGCCGGAGTACATTTCGTTGTCAGTAATGGCAAAGGAAAGACCAGAAACGGTGGAGTAATGGAAGCCGATATCTTTGACGCCGTCGATGAGTCTTACCACTCTTTTGAGGTCGAGCTCACGAATGGCGCGATGGAAAAGGGCGGAAATTTCCTTCCGAGGAAGATTGTGATTGATAAACTTCCACTCTTTGGGGAGAATTTTGTTAAAGATAATACGACCGACGGTGGTTTCGGTTAGTTCTTTGCTGTCCAAACTAAGTCTGACCGAGATGGGCTGGCGAACATTGACGGCACCGGTCTGCGAAGCGGTAATGGCCTCGGTGGGAGAAGAAAAAGGCAGACTGTAATGGGACAGTTTGGGATCGATAGAGGTGAGATAGTAAACACCAATAGCCATCTCCTTGGAGTCCGGAATAGAGACAGGATTGCCAGCCGAAGGCTTGACTAAGTTGTATTGAGGCAGCATGTGGTTTTTGGCTTCCTGAATAGACTTTTTGGTGAGCGGTACGTGAACAGCCATTTGATCTCCGTCAAAGTCGGCGTTGAAACCGGTACAAACGACCGGGTGAAGACGGATAGCGGCACCATCGACCAAGACCGGCCAGAAAGCCTGGATAGAAAGCTTGTGTAGAGTCGGAGCACGGTTCAGAAGCACCGGATGCTTTTTGGTAATTTTTTCGAGAATATCAAAAACTTCAGGCTGACGCTTTTCAATGAGGGCTTTGGCGGCTTTGACATTGGGGGCTAGATCTTGCTTGATGATCTCGTGCAAAACAAAAGGCTTAAACATTTCTAGAGCCATGTCTTTGGGTAGACCACATTGATTAAGTTTGAGCTCTGGACCAACGACGATAACCGAGCGACCGGAGTAGTCAACCCGCTTGCCCAAAAGGTTTTGACGGAAGCGACCCTGCTTGCCTCGGAGCATGTCGGAAAGAGACTTGAGGGTCTTGCCGGTGCGAGAACGACGGGTAGAGCGAGCTTGGGAAGAGTCGATGAGAGAATCTACTGACTCTTGAAGCATTCTTTTTTCATTTCTCAGAATAATTTCCGGAGCACCAAGGTCGATGAGGTGTTTGAGACGGTTGTTGCGGTTGATGACTCGGCGATATAAATCGTTGAGATCGGAAGCGGCGAAACGGCCACCGGAAAGCTGAACCATGGGACGAAGATCTGGAGGAATAACAGGTAGTGTCTGAACGATCATCCACTCCGGTTTGATCTTGGCATCGGAGAGACCACGGACGACCTGAAGACGTTTGGTGGCTCTAAGCCTTTTGGCTTCTGAGGAACTACCCATGTCCACCTTTAGCTTGGCGGCTAGTTCTTCTAGATTTATTTTCCGGAGTGCTTCGAGAAGAGCTTCTGAGCCCATACCAGCCTCGATCCAGCTGACCAAGCCGTACTCTTCTAGCTTGGCGTACTCGGAGTCTGAGACCAGAGAGTTGGCGTTGATTCTTTCGAGGAGAGAGGAAAGTTTGCTGTAGATTTCCTCGGTAAAAGCCAGCTCAACCACCATTTGTTCTCTGAGATTGGCAACCTTTTGTTTGTACTCGACTTTGAGATTTTCGGACTTTAATTCTAACTCGTCCTTGACCTTGATTTTTTTCTTTAGTTCCTTGATCTCGGCTTCGCCTTGAGACTTGATGTCTTCGATCTGCTTGTCAAAGTTGGCACGGACTTCATTGAGCTTGATTTCTTTTTGATTCTCGACGCTTTTTAGAGCATCCTCTCGGCCACCTTCGTCGACGGACATGATGAGGTATTTACTGAAGTAGATGACGGAGGTAAGTGCTTTGGGAGAGATGTCTAGAAGTAAAGAAAGTTTACTAGGAGCACCTTTGAAAAACCAGACATGAGCAACCGGAGCGGAAAGATCGATGTGAGCCATACGTTCACGACGCACACGACTAAGAGTGACTTCCACACCACATTTGTCACAGACAATGCCCTTGAAGCGAACTCTTTTGTACTTTCCGCAGTAACACTCCCAGTCTTTGGTAGGTCCGAAGATTCGCTCACAGAAAAGACCATCTTTTTCTGGTTTTTGAGTACGGTAGTTGATAGTTTCGGGCTTGGTGACCAAGCCGTACGACCAACTGCGAATATCTTCTGGACTGGCGAGCTTGATCTGTAAACCGGAGAAGTCGACTATGTTGTTCATGATTGTGTGTGTTAGGTGTGTTTAATTGCTGATGGCTTCTATATCTGGTGTAGGATCGCCAGCTTCGGCAGACTCTTCGTCGACCTCATCGGCTTCATTTCCACCAGTATCATCCTCTTCCTCAAAACTAGTGGCTTTGAGCTCGTCGGACATACTAGTAGCTTCGGCAATCTCGGCGGCGATGTCTGGCTTGACTGGCAGAGATTCGTCGACCTGAGCTACCACCTGACCAGTTGGGGTGACGGCGAGACAGAGAGAGTTTAGCTCTTTGACAAGGACCTTGAATGATTCAGGAATGGAGGACATCGGAATGGTTTCACCCTTAACGATGGCTTCAAAAGCCTTGGATCGACCGACAACGTCGTCGGACTTGAGGGTAAGCATTTCCTGGAGCGTATAGGCCGCTTTGTGCGCTTCGAGGGCCCAAACTTCCATTTCACCCAGACGCTGACCACCCATTTGAGCTTTACCACCTAGAGGCTGTTGGGTAACGAGGGAGTAAGGTCCAATCGAGCGAGCGTGGGTCTTGTCCTCAACCATGTGATTGAGTTTGAGAATGTAACTAACTCCCACAGCAGTTTCTTGACCGAAAGGTTCGCCAGTACGGCCATCATAAAGCTGAGCCTTGCCGTTTACCGGCAGTCCAGCCTCGATTAAAGCCTGGTTTAATTTAGCCTCACTAACATTTTCGAAGACCGGTACAGAATATCTTTTACCAAGCTTTTCTCCAGCTAAAGCCAGCTGAGCCTCCAAGAGCTGACCCAGGTTCATACGAGCCAGAACGGAAAGTGGAGAAATGATGACATCGATGGGACGGCCGTCTTCAAGATGAGGCATATCAGCATCGGAGACGATCTTGGAGATAACACCTTTGTTTCCATGGCGACCAGCGACTTTGTCACCGACGGTGATTTTTCTGAGCTGGGCAACCTTGATTTTGATCTGTTGGATAACCCCGGCATCGAGCTCATCTCCAGCTTCGCGACTAAGAATGCGGACAGAGACGACAGTCCCCTGCTCACCATGAGGCATGCGAAGGGAGGTATCTCGAACTTCTCGAGCTTTTTCGCCAAAAATGGCACGGAGCAAACGCTCTTCGGCAGTGAGATCAGTCTCGCCCTTGGGAGCAATTTTACCGACTAGAATATCGTTGGGGCCGACGGTAGAACCGATAGCAATAGTGCCATCCTCACCCAGATTACGAAGATCGTTTTCAGCAACGTTGGGGATGTCTCTGGTTAGCTCTTCGGCGCCAAGCTTGGTGTCCATGACATCACAAGTGTGCTCATGAATGTGGACCGAAGACAAAAGGTCTTCGCGAACACAGCGATCGGAAACAACGATGGCGTCTTCGTAACCGAGACCTTCAAAGGCGGCGTAGGCGATTAAAAGATTTTGACCGAGAGCGAGTTCACCATTTTCGGAAGCAGGACCATTGATGATGACATCACCCACTTTGATTTTGTCACCAACGTCGACTAAGGGGTGCTGGTTGTAACAGGTGTCCTGGGAAGAGTTGTGATATTTGCGAAGATGATAGGTAACGATGTCTTTATTGATTTCGACAAAGCCGTAGTCGTAAGGAGAAAGGTGTGAAGCGGCGGTGGCGGCGTCTTTGGCAGAAAGCTGGAGACTGATGTGATTGCCGTCGACAGAGATTACTTCACCGTTGAATTCAGAGGAAACAACCCAGCCCATACCGGCGGCGGTAATGGCCTCCATACCGGTACCCACAATAGGGGCGGTGGACTTGACCAGAGGTAGAGCCTGAGTAAGGTGATGGGTACCCATGAGAGCACGAGTGCCTTCGTCTTGCTGAATAAAGGGGATTAAAGAGGCTGAAGTACCAACGACTTGACGAGGAATAACATCGATGTACTGAACTTTGTCGATATCTGCTTCAATAAACTTACCAGCATAACGGACTGGTACCCATTTTTGGGTAATGATGTCGCCATTTCTCTCGATACCGGCGTGAGTAATATAAGCATCTTCTTCGTCGTCAGCGGCTAGGTAAACTGCTTGGTCGCTAATTTTATAGATGTCCTGGCCGTTTTTTTTGACTTTGGTGACCGTGAGATAAGGAGCTTCAAGAAAACCGTAGTCGTTGATACGAGAGTAGAGAGCCAGATAGGTTACGAGGCCGATGTTTGGCCCTTCGGGAGAGCGAACCGGACAGATACGGGAGTACTGCGAAGAGTGAATATCACGCATAGAGAAACTGGCGCGCTCACGGGTAATACCGCCAGGTCCCATAACGGAGATACGACGAAGATTGTCGATCTCGGAAAGAGGGTTCACTTGATCGAGAATAGAAGACAGACGGTTACGGCGAAAAAACTCGGTGATGGCGGAGATGATGGGACGAGGATTGACGAAGGCCGCGGGAGTGGGGAGCTCGTCTGGCTTGGCGAGAGACATTTTTTCCTTGATGGAGCGCTCTAATCTGAGAAGACCGGCCTTGAAGGAAGTTTGGTTGACCAGTTCACCTACACAGCGCAGACGGCGATTGGCCAAGTGATCGATGTCGTCAGTTTTACCCTGACCATTTTGAAGGCCAATAAGGTACTTAACGGAGCCGACAAAGTCTTCGGTGGTGAGGGTAATATGCTGTTTGTCGATGGGGGTGTGAAGGCCTAGCTTACGATTCATCTTGTAACGGCCGACTAGTCCCAAGTTGTAGCGGCGAGGGTCGAAAAACATTTGGTGGAGGAGGGCTTTGGCATTTTCCAAAACAGCTGGCTCACCAGGACGGACCTTTTGATAGAACTCGAGGAGGGCCTCTTCGGTGCTGGTAGTGGAGTCTTTGAGAAGAGTGGTGGAGATGTAGTTGTGCTCCTTGTCGGTGTCGACGTCGGCGAAGAGAGCTAGAATTTCTTCGTTGGTACTAAAACCAAGAGCACGAATAAGGGTGGTAGCAGATACCTTGCGGTGCCGGTCAATGCGAACGGAGATGTGGTCATTACGACTGACAATAAACTCCAGCCAAGAACCTCTCATGGGGCGAACTTCGGCTTGGTGGATGGCTCGACCAGAGTGAGGATCGATTTCTCGAGTAAAGTAGGCACCAGGTGAACGAACAAGCTGATTGACGACAACACGCTCGACACCATTAATAATAAAGGTGCCAATAGAGGTCATCATAGGGATATCGCCCAGGAAGATTTCTTGCTGTTGGGTAGCGGCGGAGTGGAGATTGGTGAGCTTGACGGTGGCCCAGAGAGGAGCTTCAAAGGTGACACCTTTTTCGATGGCTTGCTTGGGAGAAAACTTGGGTAACCCAACGCGATTGCTTAAAAATTCAAATTCAAAGACTTTACCGGTAAAGTCTTTGATGGGGTTGAGCTCTAGTAATGATTCACGGATGCCTTCTTCGAGAAATTGTTTGTATGAGTCTAGCTGGGTTTGAGCTAGATTGGACTCTGGTAACTTAGAGGCAATATTGCCCCAATCTTCGCGTTTGGTTTGTTTTATCATCCGTATTTTGGGTTTTTTAGGCAGGAGTAAATAACAACGGGCAACACACAAAAACTCGACTGGCACAAAATCCAGCCAAGTTTAGGACAGTGCTGTAAGTATAAAGGGAGACCCACTACCTGTCAACCAGGAAGTTTTAGGGGCAGTCTTTTTTGAGATAGGTGCAGATATTTTGATTGTGTTGCTCTAGAGTGTCGGCAAAGTGAATCTGACCACTGGCATCATGAATATAGTAGAGAGCAGATCCTTGAGTAGGCTTGGCGGCGGCGAGCAGTGCGTCTTTGCCTGGATTGGAAATGGGTCCGAGTGGAAGTCCGGGGTTCTGATAAGTGTTGTATGGAGAGTTTATTCTGATGTCATCTTTAGTCAGGTTCTTTTTCCACCAGACACAGTCAATTTGTTTGCAGTTTGCCGAACCGACTGCGTACTGGACAGTGGCATCTATTTGGAGAGCCATTCCAATGTTTAACCGCTTGGCAATTACTCCCGCAACCAGTGGCATTTCTGAGCTCGAGAAGGCTTCTCGCTCTAGTAAAGAAGCGAAGATGACAATGTTACTTAGTGATTCTCTGGGAATGTCGGCGGTGACCTGATCAAATTGATTAGTCATGCGCCTTACGATATCGGAAGCAGAGGCTTCAGAGGCAAAATCGTAGGTGTCTGGGAAGAGACGGCCTTCTTTGCCTTGCGCAAAGGAGGTGAACTGTAAGGGATTGTAGTTGTTATCTTTGACATCACCGAAGGCTTTGTCCAGAATAAAGTTTATCTCTTCACTTCTTAAACCTTCGGGAATGGTAACACGAACTTGGCGGGAGTAAGCGTGAGTAAGAGCATTCGCCATCTCGGTGGCGTCCATGCGCGGGGAAAGCTTGAAGTAGCCAGCTTGGATCTTGTTTGCGATACCGAGACGAATGACAGTGATCTTAAAAGCGATTCGAGAACGAATGAGTTTTGCCCGATTTAAGTCGTTAGCGATTCGATCAATACCTGTTCCCGGTTTTATTTCAAAGTCGACTTCAGGCACATCAGCACGGGTGACGGGTTGGGCGCGCTCGAAGTACAAACCAAAGCCTAGGACGGCGATTATGGTGATGGCGGTAAAAAATCGTTTAAACATTTTACTTATATTTCACTCAAGAGTGCCCGGCGGTAAGTATTGGACTTAGGATTGTAGATAAACAGCCGACCACACTTACAGGTAATTTGGTCCATGCCTTTGACTTTGGTGGAGGGTTTGTTTTGACCATCGGTAAGAGCGGTGCCACAGCCGACACAAGTACCCCTTGATAACAACCAAGCTTGAACAGGAGCAATAATATTCTTGAACATAAGTAGATTATATATTATGATGTGATGGAATGAGATTGCCACACCCGCCAAGGCGGGTTCGCAATGACGGGGTTTAGAGGGAGTCGAGATAGTCTTGGAGGATGAGGGCGGCGGCGGTTTGGTGCTCCTCTTTTTTCCTTCTAATTAAGGTTTTACCCTGTTCTTTCATGGTTTTTCTGGCGGCGGATGAACTAAGATCTTCACGAAAAAAGACTATCTCTTTGGGAAAAACGATGTAAATTTTTTCACTTAAGTCTGTGGCAAATTTGACGATTGGACCATACTCCGGGACTCCAATGACAATTTTGTCCGGATGATATTGATTTAGAAATGGCAGTAATTTGGTGACCAATTGATCTAACTCTTTTTCATAAATAGTGGCGACTGGCGTGGCGAGAATCCCCTCTTGGGAAATGGCGAGGCCGGTGTGGGCGGTGCCGGGGTCAAGACAAAGAATCATGGGCATGGTTTAGATTATATGACTTAACCAACTCGAGGGAGTGTTAATTTTCTACCGCCACTGTAGTATCCAAGTTTAAAAAATTTAGCTAAGGCCTTAATTAGTTCCGGCTGTCCACCATACTCATTTCTTGATTTAGCGGCTTCTTCATAAAGACTGCCAAATTTTTCTCTTATCAAATCTCTTAACCCATCAAGCGGATATCGCTGAGTCTCATTGGTCGGAAACATCAGGTGTAAGCGTTTTGGAGTAATGACAAGATAGAGACACTTGGCCGGAACTTTATCCATATCTGCCACCATTCCGATAAGGTCACCCGCACTCATCATCATATCGTCTGGATGGGTGTGAATATGTAAAATACTTTGACTATCAGCTATACCGTCCAAATCATTACGGAGCAGAATTGTTCTCCTCTTTCCCGGATGAACAGCACCCTTAATCAATTCATTTCCGACTTGATAAAACTGCAGTCCAAATTCCCGGTCTTTTTTAACATCCAACCAGCTCTCTTTTGCTCTCTTGGCAAATTCAAGATCATGACTATTGGCTATGGGAGAATTTTCTTGTAAAAAATTTGCTAATCTTTGATGAGCTCTAGATTGGAATAATGGCTCGTGCATATCAAAAGCTTTCCAAACCTCCATGCAGGCTTCCAAAGTGGTCGCACTGATCGTAAAATTTTTGGGGGTGTTGTCATATTCCACACCACTAAGGACTGCTGTTTCGTCAGCCGATAAGATATTCAGCTTTGAAGGTTCATTCTCTTGTTTAGCCGAGATTATTTCCATAATAATTATTATATGGTATTAATCCATATAGATTGCCACATCTGCTACTGCGGGTTCGCAATGACGGATGGAGAGAGATCCTTCGACTCCCGCCACGACGGGCAGGTCGCTCAGGATGACGAGTGCGTCAATTTTGGATGAGGGAGGCCTCGACGACGAGGCGACGGAGGGTGGTACCAGGGGGCACACAAGTAATAAGTTTGAGAGTTTTATCCGAGTAGTCCTGACGAAGAACCCAAAGCTCTTTGGGCTTGACCTCAAAAGTTTTACTGATGCGATAGGTATACTCGGTGTCGTTATAGGTAATGATAATATCGGAACCTGGTTTGATTTTGGGGAGAGTGGAAAAAATAGTGGTGTATTTTAGAGGATCAAAAAATTGAGATAGGGTCGAGTGTCCAAAAATAACTGGGGAACCGATTTGTCCTGGAAGAGCAGTCTGAGGGAACTGAACCAGATGTTTGGTAAGGTCTTCGTCGCGGAGGGCCACCTGGGCATCAAAAATCCCCAAAGAAGGAATAGAGATCGAATAGAAGTCGGGAACGTCAGTAGCAAAGGTTTTTTGGGTAGCAAACAAATCGTTTTGGGGGGTACCGGGGAACCAACTACTGGCTTTAGTAAAGTCCGTCCCTTGAGCGACGACTGGCTCGCCACTATCGTTGGCCTGAGACTCATAGTAAACGGGGGAAAGCAAGCCTGAACTAGCCAAATTAAATAAATGGATGTTTTGAAGCTGATAACTGACGACTGGGTAAGCTACCCCTCCAAGAATGGCCAGTCCCAAAGCAGAGACGATGGTGGGAATGGTCTTTAGATAGAGAGGGATGCGACGGCCAGGATGAGGATTTTTTGGAGTAGCCTTACGATAGCTGTACAACATAGTTAGTTGCCGACCAGATCGAAGGTGATGTTCCGAAGTGGAAGAATCTTGGTAATTAGCGGCAGTGGCGGATAGATCTTAATATCAACGCCGGTAAAACCAGGAATGGGTTCAAAGAAGTGGCGAATGTCGGCAACGGGCTTGCCCTTGATAAATCCGGTGAGTTTTTCTCGGTCGATTTCCGGATAAAGAGCGGCTTCGACGGTGACTTTTGAGAGATAATGATCGTCGGTAATAGAGGGATTTTCGAGAGCGATGGTGGTAGTGTCTTTTTGGGTAAATGAGCCGGAGGGAATTTGAGATTTTAGCTCTTCAGAGACTAGATTGTAGAGAGTATCCTCGGCGTAAACAAGAGCATCCAGCGAACCCTCCAAAGCTAGACTAAGAGTGGTAGCTTCTTCGGAAAGATTGTGATCGAACTGTTTTTTGGTGAACTGAAGATCAGAAAGAGGTAGAGTCTTAAAACCAGGACTGTCTGTCTGAGAGTCATTTTGGATTTTTGTTTTGATGATTTCGGTAGCGGTAGCCAAGAGCTTGTCCTGGTCGGCTTTGGAAACGGCGTTGACGGTGCGAGAAGTACCGCCAGCAAAGTCTGCTTCGGCCACGGCAGCGGCGACGGACTTGGAAAAGTCGCCGACACTAAAAATGGTACCTTTGAGAAGATTGTATTCGGCGCCAATTTTGGTCGCGGTGATCTGGACTCCGGTAACCTTACCGGAAATAGTATCGAGTGAATCAGCACTAGCTGAGGCGATAGTGACGGCATCTGACACGATAAAGGAGTACCTACCGGTATCGTTGGTAATGACGGTGCCGGCTTTGAGGACAATGGGGGCAACAGATTTGTTGCCGATGGTAATGGTACCGGTAGCCTTATCACCAACATTGGCTGTGCCGGTAGTGGAGGTTGATTCTACGGCAGAACCGGAAAAGGTTTTTTTGGTAGCCAGCAGAGTGGGGATGCCTGCTTGAGGAGTTTCGGCAATAGCCAGGCCTAACTGTTTGGTTATTTTTTGAGGAGTGAAGTGAATGGTAATTAGAGTTTGGCCGTAGTAGAGATAAAAAAGAACTCCGGCAATTAACAGAAGCGGTATCAGGAGTAAAAGAAGAAGATTGGGGCGGGGCAATCGAGGAAGCTTGATCCGGGGAAGGGCGGGAAGAGATAGTTTTAGGCGAGAGATTGGTTGAGGAGGAGAGCTAGGCTCGTCGGAAGCAAAGGCGTACTCCGGCTCGGAGACGATTTCTTCGACAGGTGGAGCCGGTGAAATAGTTATCGGCGGAGACGTTTCCTCAAAAGAGAAACCCAGATCTTCCATGGACGACGGAGTCTCTTCTGGAATAACTAGATTGGACTCTTCTGACGGAAGGTCGGCCTCAGAGTCGTCGCTGACCTCCAGGCCCAGAGATTGAACCGCTTCAATACCGCCGGTGAGGGCGATGGCTTTGATAGAAAAGTCAACCGGAAGGATCTCAACCTTGGGAAGGTGTTTGAAGGGAAGGCGGTCGGTCCAAGGAAAAGCGGTGATTTGCTGAGACTCTTCGTCCAGACCGTTACCATTGGTCAGAATGAAACGAGCTGGATAGTTTGGCAGATCCATTCGAGTAAGTCCCTCCTCGACGTCGTGAGCGAGGTCGCCAGATCTCGCGACTTCTTCTGTTTTGTTAACGACTCCGAGATAGACGTAAGAAACGGCGACTTTACTAGCATAGACTTCGAGCAAAATAACGGTGGGTGGCATGCCCTCCTTCTTTTTGAGGAAGTGAGCAATAGCTCGGTTGATAGTGACGACACCTATAGGCTCCAGACCAAGTTCCTTAAATAGATGGGTGATGAGCTTGGTTTTGGAAGAGTGAATTTTTTCGTCCTCCATCCAAGAGTCCGGTAGACCAATAATGGTTCTTTTTGGCTGACCCTTGATGGTTTTGATGGCTTGATCAAGAGAAGAGTCGACGCCGTTGATGAGTGATTCTTCGTCGGTCCAGGACTCGTATGAGCCGACGTTGACCACTTCCGGCTGACTATCCAGCACTTCCCAGAGGGCTGTTTTGATGAGTGACTCATGAATTTCGATGGCCAAAAAGTACTCTGGCTCCGGGGCTTTTGACTTTTGACCGAATAGATTGACTAGGTTCACAGAATCTTGATTGTCAGACAAACTGTAAATAGACGCGGCGCGTTCCGGCACCGAGAGATTCTTGTTTGACTATCTTTATCTTAGCAAGTTCTGTCAAACTTTCCACATGTGGGCCTCCACAAAGCTCTTTGGAAAAGTGATTCGGCTCTTCACCTATGGTGAAGACGCTTACCAGGTCGGGATATTTCTGACCAAAAAAAGCAAGAGCCCCTTCTTTGATGGCCTGATCTTTGGGCATTTCTTGTCTGATGACCGGTAGTTTTTGGGAAATTATTTGATTGATAAGTTTTTCGAGCGAGATAATTTGCTCCTCAGTTAATTTGTTGGGGTGAGAAAAATCGAAGCGGAGCCGCTCGGAAGTGATGTTACTGCCCTTTTGGCTGACGTGAGAACCTAGAATTTTTCTAAGGGCGGCGTGGAGGAGATGAGTGGCGGTGTGATAAGCGGTCACAGTAGCCGAGTGATCGGCCAGACCACCTTTGAACATACCACTGGAAGCGGCGCGGCTCTGTTCCCGATGTTTTTCGAATTCGGTCTGAAACTGTTCCTGATCTACAAATTTTCCAATCTGAGACAAGACCTCAACAGTGATCTCGAGGGGAAAACCGTAGTTTTGGTAGAGATCAAAGGCATCTTTACCGGAAACATCGGTTTTCTTTTCTAGCTCTCGAATACCTTTGGCTAGAGATTTTTCAAATTTACCAATCTCGGTGGCGATAGCGCCTTGAACGTAAAGAGAGTCGTCACCAACGAAGTAAATATCTTTGTAAATATCGATAATCGAAGCGGTGATGCCGGCTAGACGAATGATGTCCTCATGATCTTCCATCAGAAAGTAAAGCTTGACGGCGGCACGGCGTAGGAGACGACGGAGCATGTACCCCTGGGCTTTATTACTGGGAAAGACCTCGTCCTTAATCAGGAAGGTAGCGGCAGTTAAGTGATCAGCGATGATGCGCATGGAGGGCCTGACGGAGTCGTCTTGATATGACTGGCCGGAGAGTTTTTCAATTTCCTTAATAATGGGGAAGTAGATACTGGTATTAAAAATGTCCGGGTCATCGCTTACGGCCGCGGCCAGACGAACCAATCCCCCACCAAAGTCGATATTTTTTTGAGGTAGGTCGGAGAGAGTACCGTCGGCATTTTTGAGATACTGCATAAAAACATTGTTACCTATTTCCATAAAGCGACCGCAGTCGCAGTTGGGGTGACATTTTTCGTTTTGGTATGGAGATAACTCGTGGAAGTGGTGTGACTTACCAAAGTCATAAAAAACT
>JAGVOE010000033.1 GCA_020052895.1 Candidatus Woesebacteria bacterium | reverse complement strand
TATGGATAAAATTCATCTGAAGGGAAAAGTTCTCTGCAGTTTTGGTATAGTGTTCGGTCCAATCCATTTGGTAATTATATCCTGACCATTTGAGATGTACATCTTTTACTTTGCTTCCACAAATTAAGTGGTTTTCTGCTGCGCCAGAGACAAACCATTGGGGTTTGGTGGATTTGGTTGAAGTATAATGGGCAATAATGAACGAAACACGAGAGAACCCTTATCCAGAAGGTAAAGAGGCCTTTCAAAAAATTAACTCTCCAATCGAAATGGCTAGAGCTTTGGATTTGGTTCTAGATCCCAAAAGTCGCCATAGCCGAGAAAGAGAATACTCAAGAGATATTACTACTGACGGGGCAAGTGGGCTTCCTCCGGTTGAAATAATACTTTGTTCAAGAGACTTTCATTACGGAGAGCTTGAAGAAGTATATCTTGGAGTTCGACTAAAAGAGCCATCGGAAATTGGGGGTTTGGAATATAATATCCTCTCGGAAGATTTTTTAAAGTGGTTTGTTACAAATGGAGGAGATCCCCTATTGGCTGAGAAAGTTGAACAAATGGAAGATTCGAAGGAAAAAGGGAGGGTTCAAAAAACAATTATGCGAGAAGGGGGCTATGCTCTGGTGACAAAAGTTTTTCAAGAGGCAGAAAGCCTGGGCTACTTCAAATATTTACATGTCTCTCTTATTAGCGAACTAGAAAGAAAGAGAAAGTTTGCTGAATTGGAAATAAAAATTGCCGAGGCAGAAGCAAAAGTTTTTCTAGATGAATTTCCTCAGTACTCTCTTTTTAGTAACCGCTTTAAGGAAGAAAATGCCTTCTATGCCGCCATTCCGAACAAAAGAAAAGACCGTGTAAAGGCGATGAAAATAACCATATCTCTATCTTGGCAAGAAATGAACGAAGGAATTGTGGAATTTCAGTTAGGGTCTATGAAAATAGATGACCAAGAGAACCTATCTGGATTTCATCAGATAGATCCTCCTGAACTGCCTTCTACCGGCAAGTATCAGCAAAGGTGGTTCCAGGGAGACATAAAGACAAACATCGAACAAGCCATACAAGCTAGAAGAAATATCTTGGATGAACTGGGAAAATAGTAACCCAGAAAAATCTACTAGACTCACTGTAGTTGACGTTCTCAGGGGTTATTTTCTTTTTGCCATTGTTATAAATCACATCCGCCTTTTCCCAAACTTATTTGTATTTATTACAGGAGGAACTAGTCTGTGGTTATCGTTTGCTTCTGGTTTCTTTTTTATCTCTGGGTTTATCCTCTCTTATTTACACCGTCTAAAGGAGACGAGCGAAGTGGGGGTCTACCGGAACTCTTTGGCAAACTCACTGATTTCTTTTGGGGTACTGATGATCATAGATAGATTGATTATCTGGAAGAACAAATACTTACCATCCAAGTCAATTTTCGATTAGACGGCTGGCTCCCCCCAAAAGGTGCTCTATATCAAAATAAATGGCTCTGGGGTATAATAGGGCTTGTACTTTATCACTCGAAAAAAGGAGAAGGCTATGTCCAGAGTTTCAGAACTACTGAGAAAGACGGGGGAGGGGGAAGTGGCGGTTTATACCATTGAACAAGGGAAGACCGTGCGGGAGGCCGCCCAGCTACTACGAAAGCATAATATTGGAGCCCTGCCAGTGATGGACGGTAAAACCCTGGTAGGAATTATTAGTGAACGGGATCTGACCTATAGAGTGCTGGCAGAAGGAGTCAATCTTGATGAGGCTACTGTGGCTCAGTACATGACGTTCAATCCAGAGTTTGTCTCCCCTTTTACAGATGTCATGGACTGCCTCAACTTAATGAAGGGGATGAATGCGCGCCATATCCCAGTTCTGGAAAAGGGAAAGCTAGTAGGGATAGTCTCCCTACGCGACGTCCTCAACGTTATCCTGAGAGATCAGACACTGCTGGCCGAGCATCTTGGCGAGTACTTTATGAACCCCAGATAATTTGTTACTACCAGCCGTTTAACGGCTGGTTTTTTGTCCCTTAAGACTGATAAAATACTGACATGCGTAAAGTGCAGGTAAAGAACTCGGGGCTTAGTTATTTTGTTTCCGGTGATAAGCCTAGGCTATTGATCCAAGCCGGAACTCATGGAGATGAGTACGAAGTGACTGAATGTGTCTTAAAAGCGATGCGGAAGTATCGAGATGTACTGCCGCCGTTTATTTTTGTACCGATTGTTTCTCCATCGGCTGTAGCCAAAAAGACCAGAGCCAACGGTCTAGGTCATGATATGAACCGTAGTTTTTTCTCAGACTCCGGCGACCCGGAAGTAGAGCAGAACCTGAAGATTATTCAAGACGGTCGGTTTGATCTGTTTGTGTCCTTTCATGAAGATCCGACGCAAAATCAGTACTACGTCTATGACATCGCCTACCACGACAGACCAAATGAGCTGGTCATGAAACACAATCAAAGGCTAAAGTCTCAAGGAATTTGCTTACTTAACGGGGTTGACGATCCGGACGACCCGGACCTGGGCTACCTATTTACCGACGGCTACAACAAGCTGGCCTTCCCCACCGGCCACCCCGACAATGGATCGATTTCCTCTTGGGTATTTAATAGACAAATCACTAAAGAGTATCTCTTGCCGGAAATTCCCGGAAGAGTCGACCTTGACGTCAAACATTTTATTGTCGAGACATTTTTTTCCGAGGTGATTTTGGAAATGTTCAAGTGCTAGAATGATGAGTAATCATGATGACTTTTTTCGTATATATTCTGAGAACTTCCTTAAATACTTTGTACATTGGGCAGACCAATAACCTAGAACGGAGACTTAAAGAACACCAAGGTAAAGGGGTGAGATCGGCTAGATATATACGCTGTTTCCAAAAAGCAGAACTGGTCTACTCTGAAGAACAACCAACTAGAGGCGAAGCGATGAAAAGAGAAAGGGAGCTTAGGAGCTGGCCAAAAAAGAAAAAGGAGAAACTGGTGGCCGGGGAACTAAAGTAAGCCTTTCTTTTTGAGAACTTGAATATCTTTCTGAAGATCCTTAAGACTGGTTTCGATGCTTTTTAAGGCTTGAACTACCTGGACTTCGTCCGAGTCGTCGATGTAGTCATCGGAAATTTCTTTGATGTTGGATTCCAGACTGTCGACATCTTCCTGAATGTCGTCAACGTCTTCTTGAATATCATCGATATCCTCCTCAACACTGGCCAGACTGGCGGTAGTACGATTGACCGTCATTTGGATAAAAATAGCCAAATAAATAGCTTCCAGAGAAACAATGGTGGTCAGGACCAACAAAATCTGATCGACACTGACTCCCAAAAAGCCTAAGGTAAAAATACCAACAAAGAGAACGGTGTGCACCACCAGAGAGTCGGTAGTGCCGATAGCATTGGTCATCTTTTGAGATACTCTTTCGAGAGTGGTGGAGTTTTTGGGAGTCATTAAGGAATTAGAAAATATCTTCCGGAGGAAGAAATTCCTCGCCGTTGGCCGGAGGATTAAAGTTTCCTTTCAACCACTGGACGTAGTCACAGCCGGTGGCTTTTTTGGCGTCTCGATCCCAGCCAGAGGTGGAACATTTTTTGAGCTTTTTACCGTTGGCTGTGGTAAATAATACCAAAGGCTCGCCACACTTGGGGCATTTTTCGTCGATCTTTTCGGTGGTGCCGTTGATCCACTCAATGTAGTCGCAACCTTCGGAAGATTTGATTTCCTTGTTCCAGACGTTGGTACTACACTTCTTCATTTTTTTACCGAAACGAGTAACTTGTAACACTAGAGGGGAGCCACATTTGGGGCATTTTTCGTCAAGGGTTTGAGGCTCTACCTCTAGCCACTTAACGTAGTCACAGCCCTCGGACTTTTTGGTTTCCTTGTTCCAGGAGCCGGCGGTACAGTGCTGAAGCTGGCGACCGGTAGCTGTTTCGATAATCTCTCCTAGCGGGGCCTGACATTTGGGACATTTTTCGTCTTTCATTCTTTTAGAGTAACACTTAGAGAAGAAAAATGAAAGTGAGGGATCGCAATGACGAGGATATTAAACTTCGGATTGAAGATCTTTAAGAATCATTTTGATTAGTTTATCGGCTTCGGAGCGAAGATCGTCTTCGATATTCGGACCAACGTGATCTCGAAGATAGCTGATAATTTCCGGATCGTAAGGGCGCTCGTGGACCTGAGTTAGAAAAGTGTGATGGTGACGATCTTCCAAATGCTCGAGAATAAAACTCAGAATACCTTGAAAAATAATATCATCAATCAGCTGAGTGACCTTACCCTTTTGATTTTCGGCCTCTTCGGAAAGAGTGATGAAATTGTCTATCTCGGTCTTGGTGATAAGGTGGTCGTAGAAGAGGATGGCCATATTAGTGCGAAGTTGTTAGTGCGAAGTTGTTAGTGCGAAATGCTTTAATCATATTTATTGTTAATTGTTGATGGGGCCGAGAGGTATTTGATTATTAGGATCGTCGACGAAGAGCATGAGAACTAGTCCTTTTCGAGGACCTTTGTTTAGGTCCAAAGCCTGCATAATTTCCGGAGAGCCGCCAAACTGCTTACCGGTCCAATCGGCTGGGCCAGCATCACCAATATCGCAGATGACAGCCAAGCCGTTAACCGGATTGATGACCATCATTTTGCGAAACGCGTACCAATCTTTTAAGAAGCGGTGATCTTGATTCCAGTTTTCCAGATAGAGAGTCTGAACCACACAGTAGTACTTTTCTCTTAAGTACTCCTTGGTAGTAAAAAGGCTCCTGTCTTTGGCAAAATAGCCAAAAGCGCCGCGACCCGGGGCCAGACCAGCCTCCTGAATCTCGTCGTGTTGAGCTAGAGAGTCGCCGGGGAATCGTGAAAGATGCTGTTCAAAACCCATGTAGCCCAGGTGATGATTTAGAGTTTGATCTTCCAAAACAGCCTTGACGGAAATGTGAGTATTTTCAGAAATAATTTGTTCTACCTGGCTAGCTAAGTCCGGGACTAGCTTGGCTGGCTGGTGGGGTAGTAAATCTTGAAGAGAAGATCTTAACTTTTGCCTAACGGTGAGAGCATTTTCGGCTGGCTGAGAAACTTGAGATGGAGGTGGGGCTAGAGCCAGACTTTTGGGGGCCGGCATGGTAATCAAGGCTCCGATCAGACCAGCTCCAGCCAAGAGATGGCTGGATTTTTGGCGAAGGCTGTGAGCGATGAAGACCGACTTGGTGAAGAACTTTTTGGCTGTCTGGTGTTTGAGGAGACGGCGACGCAGAATAGCCGATCTTTTTTCCAGTCTTTGAACAGAACTAGCTAGATTACTACTGGCCATGATCTGAAAAAATGGCGGAAAGACGCTGGAGAGTTTCTTTTTTGCCTAAAATGACCAGACAGTCAAAAAGTGGGGGGGTGACGGTTCGTCCAGAGAGAGCGACTCTAAGGGACATAAAGGCTTCTCTGGTAGAAAGACCGGAGGCGGTCTGAGCTTGGGACAGGAGATTATGTAGATTGGCTGAAGTAAAGTCGTCAGTAGTCTCGATAACCGAACTAGCAGAAGCGAACCAAGCTTGAGTTTCGGCTTCGGAGTGGCCGGACTGATCTAGAACTAGGGACCGAGAAACGAGGGGTGGCGTAAAAAAATAATCGGCGGCTGGAGAGAAATCTTTGAGAGTAAACATTCTTTCTTTGGCTAAAGGAAGGATGCTTAGGACTTTATCTTTGGACCAGTCGGAGGGGATAAAAGACTTTAATCTCTCAAAGAGCTCTTCGTCTGATAATTTTTTTATCCATTGACTGTTTAGATAGTTTAGACGCTGGATATCGAAGATGGCATTTTGTCTTTGAATCCTTGTTTCATCAAAAATTTCGACCATTTGATCTAGAGTTAAAAGATCGGAGTTGTCTTTGTAAGAAAAACCTAAGTAAAAGAGAAAGTTGTTGATAGCTTCGGGTAGATAACCGTCGGCGGCGTACTCCAAAACTGATTTAGCTCCATGGCGCTTGGAAAGCTTTGATTTGTCCGGACCGAGTAACAAGGGGACATGGGCCATAACTGGAGGCTCCCAACCCAGGGCTTCGTACAAAAATAAGTGAATGGGAGTAGAAGCGAGCCACTCGGCTCCTCGGAGGACGTGACTAATCTCCATGAGGTGATCATCGACAACCACGGCCAGATGATAAGTGGGGATACCGTTGGTTTTCATAAGAACCTTGTCGTCGCACTCGGTATTGGGCAAGCTGAGCTTACCTTGGACGAGATCATGCCAGACAGTAAAGCCCGTTTCTGATAGCTTGGCTCTTAAGACATAGGGTGTACCAGAATCCAGCTGACTTTGGACCTCTTCTGGAGAAAGATGCCGACAATGACGGTCATACTTGGCAAATTGATTACTTTGATGAAGTTTTTTTAATCTTTCTTCGGTACAAAAACAGTAATAAGCGGCTCCGGTATCGAGAAGGAGTTGGGCATATTTCTGGTAAAGGTCTAACCTCTGACTTTGGATATAAGGACCGTAGGGTCCACCAGTAACCGGATCTTCATCACGCGCTAGATCCAGAAAGTCATGAATTTGATAAATTTTTTCGAGTGAACCCTCAACAAACCGTTTGGCATCTGTGTCTTCGATACGCAAAATAAATTCACCGCCATATTTTTTGGCGAGAAGATAATCAAAGAGTGCTGTCCGAGTATTCCCGATATGAGGAATGCCGGTAGGAGAAGGAGCGATTCTGGTTCTGACGTGCGTATTGGCCATATGAATAGTATACTTTATATAGATTATGGCAACACTGACCGAGGCATCTGTAACAGCACGAAAAGCCATCAAATGGGGAGGGATAGGCTTTGTGGTGATTACTATTCTGTGGTACCTGGGAGTGGCGGCGGTAAACTACTACAAGCTACTTAATCCTCCCCCACTGCCACCAGCTAGCGTTGTTTTTGACAAGCTGCAGGGGGTAAGTTTTCCAGACAGTAAGAGTAGACCGAAGATCTTACTGGAACTACCAACGGGCCGAGTTCCGGTCTTCCCTGACAGAATGAGAGTTTACTGGGCACCGACCAAGAGAAGTGGGTTTGCTGACGCCGGTCGAGCGGTAGAGACGGCCGCGGCTATTGGTTTTTTGTTTAAGCCACTACAGCCGACCGAAACCAACTATATCTGGAATAACCAAGACCAGCTGAACTCCAAGTTAGACATGAACATTATTTCCGGACACTTTAAGCTATCTAGACAGTGGCAAAATAACCCGACACTGGCCGTTATGGGCAACTTTGCTTCTGACAAGGCAGTGGTAACGGAGACGGAAAATTACCTAAAAAGAGTTTCTTTACTCAATGAAGATGCGATCGGGGTGGAGAAAGTAACCTACTTAAAAGACGATGTGGGAAAGCTGGTGAATGCTTTGTCACTGTCCGACGCTGATTTTGTTCAGATCGACTTGTTTAGAAAAAATATTGATGAAATCGACCCTGCCAGTAAGACAAAGGAAGTAGTGGCCAGCTACCCATTTTATCGGACTGATCCAACCAAGGGTCTGATTCGAGTGGTGATCTCGGGATCTAAAGTCCAGAGCGAAAAAATTATCAGTATGGACTATGAGTACACTGATATCGACTACGCCAAAAGTGGCACTTATCCTATTAAGACCGGAGAAGAGGCTTGGGCCGAGCTTTCCAGCGGAGGTGGCTATGTAAGTATCGGCGGACCAAGAACGGGTGAAGTAAAAGTGAGACGGATATTCTTGGGTTACTACGACTCAAATCAGAACCAGAAATTTGCCATGCCGATATATATCTTTTTGGGTGACCAAGGATTTACCGCTTATGTCTCGGCGGTAAAAGACGAGTGGATAGAAAAATAGAGTTTATTGCCAGAGGAAGTTTTGGGAGATCCAGCGGATGATTTTTTTGGCTTCACCGAAGCGGTCTTGGCTGTTGAGAATGGTGATGAGAACCGGATGATTGTCTTGAGTAGATAAGATGACTAGACATTCACCGGCTTGAGGCGTCCAGCCGGTTTTGACACCGACAATGCCGGGCTGGCCTAGCAAAATATTGGTAGAAGTCAGAGGATAAGTATGGCCCTTGAGACTCTTAAGGGTAATGTTTTGGGTGGAGACGATAGAGGCAAAGAAGTGACGACTGAGAGCGTTGCGGGCGATCATAGCAATGTCAAAGGCTGAAGTGTAATGATTGAGACTTTCGACTCCGCTGACATTGGTGAAGTGAGTATTGGATAGGCCGAGTTCGGTGACTTTTTGATTCATCTTTAGTAAGAAGGCTTGATAGCCTCCCGGGTAGTTTTCGGCCAGAGTGACAGCCGCGTCGTTACCCGACGGGACAAGTAAGGCATAGAGAGTGTCTGAGGCGGTCAGCTCGTCGCCTTTGAGCAGCTTGGCGGTGTTGCCGAGAGACTTTTGACCATTGATAACCTTAATGACAGTGCCTTCGGAAAAATAGTCCAAGGCGACCAAGGAGGTCATAATTTTGGTCAGGGAGGCGGGGGCTAGCCGAAGGTGAGGATTTTTGTCCAGGAGAACGATGCCGGTGTCTAGATCCATGACAAAAATACCGACTGCCGTGAGGGCGGGAGGGGTGAGATCTTGCGAAACAGGTGAGAGTGGCTCGCTCGAGAAAGCGGCCTTGACTTCCGGCTTGGTGCGACCAGGGAGCTTACCGAGAACCGGAGAAAAAATAAAAAATAAAGTAAGTCCGGTGAGAGAAAGGGTGTTTAAAACTAGTTTAAATAAGTGGCGAGGTATTTTCATTGATCTCTCACATTTTATACTAACGGACAGCCACTTCGAGGGCTTTTTTGATTTCTGTCTTGGCTTTGTGAGTTTTGACAAAACGCAGCCAGTTTTTATTGGGTGACTTAGCGGTTTTGGATTTGATTATTTCCACCAGATCGCCACTTTTGAGCTTTGAGTCAATGGAGGCCATTTTGCCGTTTATCTTAGCGGAGTGAAGATAAAAACCGAGGTCGGAGTGAACACTAAAGGCATAGTCAACCGGAGTCGAGTTTTCCGGCAGATCGTAAACATCTCCCCTGGGAGAAAAAACATAGATGTGGTGTGAAAGAGCATCTAGCTTGAAATCTGAGAGGGATTCTTTGACACCAATGACTTGTTGTTGCCAGATGGCCAACTGATTGACCCAGGACATTTTCTGAGTGATTTTGAAGGCAGTCCCCTTTTCTAAAGACTCATCCAAGGCTCCATGCTGTTTGGCGTGAGCATAAGCAAAGTGGGCGGCGGCGCCAAACTCGGCTTGGAGGTGCATCTCTTCGGAGCGAATTTGCACTTCAACAATGTTGCCATGATGGTCAAAAACCTTGGTATGAATTGATTGATAGCCGTTGGGCTTAGGCTGAGCGATGAAGTCGGAGATGCCAAGATATGGAACCGGCTTCCAGTACTGATGAATAGTACCCAGAGCAGAGTAGCAAGAGGGAGTGTCTTGGGTAATGATCCTGACGGCCATTAGGTCGTGAATTTGGGTGATATCTCGATTGATATCTGGGCGCATTAACTTCTGATAAAGACTGTACTTACGCTTGAGTCGATACTCGGTGCGGGCGGTAACGCCGTGCCTCACTAGCTGCTGTCTGACACGATTAATAATCTGTTTGATATTTTCTTCTGAGTACTTGAAGTGAGGCTTGGCGATGTCGGTGACCCAGGCAAACTCCTCCGGATAAACATAGGGAAAGGAGTGGTCTTCAAGCTCACCTTTGAGAACACCCATACCCAAACGGTCGGCCAGAGGCGCATAAATTTCGAGAGTTTCCAGGGCAATACGTTTTTGTTTTGATAGAGGCACGGCATCGAGGGTGGAGACATTGTGCTGTCGGTCGGCCAGACGAATGAGAACAACTCTAATATCTTGGGCCATGGCGACAAACATTTTGCGCATATTTTCCAAAAATTCGTCGTTGCGGCTGCCTCGGAGCTTAACTTGACCCACGCGAATGACGCCGTCGACTAAACGAGAAATCTCCCGACCAAATAGCGTATCGATCTCGGTGAGAGAAACGTCTGTATTTTCGGGCAATTCGTGAAGAAGAGCGGCCTCGACACTGGCCTGATCCAGACCCCACTCGGCTAAAGTGGAGGCGACGGCTAGAGGATGGAGAATGAAAGGATCACCAGTTTGGCGGACTTGACCAGAGTGTTTTCGAGCTACATATTTTAAAACCATAGCAAATCTTTTTTGATCAATCAGACGACCACTTTTTTCCAGTAAAGCGGTAATGGTTTTGGGACTAACTTCCATGAGGCTATTGTACTAGAGATGATAAAATTTAAGCGTGTATAGAAGAAACCTTTTGCCTGATGAACTCCAGCTAATGCCACTACCCCTCAAAGAAGTGATGGCTGAGTATGAGGAGGCCGGCTACGAAATATACTTGGTGGGCGGAGGAGTAAGAAACTTGGTCCTAGGCAAAGTTCCGGAAAACTGTGATCTAACCACAAACGCCACCCCGGAGGAAAGCTTGAAGGTACTCGAGAAGAGATCTCCTTTTTATAACAATGACTTTGGAACGGTGTCTTTTAAGGTAACAGTAGACGACAAGGAGGAGCTTTACGAAATCACCACTTACAGATCAGAAAAAGAGTACTCGGACTTTCGAAGGCCGGATAATGTGTCGTGGGGCAAAACCTTGGAAGAAGATATCACCCGCCGAGACTTGACGATAAATGCCATGGTGGTGGGAAGAAAAACTCAAAAAATCAAAAACTCAAATAATGGAGTGAGATCTCTCGACTTCGCTCGAGATGACAAGACGGAGTATGAATTTATTGATTTGGTAAATGGACTGCTGGACTTTGAAAGGGGCGTTATTCGGGCCGTGGGAGACCCTAGAGTACGTTTTAATGAAGATGCCTTGAGAATGATGAGAGCCATTAGATTCGCGGCTAAGCTGGGATTTACCATCGAGGAAAAAACTTTGGAAGCGATTGGAGAAAAAGCGGAACTATTAGGAAAAATCAGCAAGGAAAGAGTTCGCGAAGAACTATTGAAAATTTTGGCCTCAAACTATCCGGCAGATGGAGTGAGACTATTAATATCGACCGGCCTTATGAAGTACTTTATGCCAGAGGTCCTTGAAGGACGGAAGACACTCCAAGGGGGACATCATAAACTATCGGTGCTAGATCATAT
>JAGVOE010000064.1 GCA_020052895.1 Candidatus Woesebacteria bacterium | reverse complement strand
TGTTTACCCTGATGAATAATGGTTTTTTCGGTGCCGTTGACGGCGTCCAAAAACTCGAGCTTCAAAGAGTAGTGAGGTTTGGCTTGACGACGGCCGGCTGAGGCTCCCCCACCAAAAAAAGAGCTAAAGATATCAAAGGGGTCGGAAAATCCACCTTGACCGCCAAAAAGATCCTCAAAATTGATGTTGCCTCCGGTAGAGTAGTAACTAGAGAAAGGATTGCCTGAGGCTCCTGGATTGGGATTAAAGCCGGTGCCACCGCCAAAGGCAGCGTGACCAAACTGATCATATTTAGCCTTTTTTTCAGGACTGCTAAGAACTTCGTAGGCTTCGTTGATCTCCTTAAATTTTTCGCCAGCGTCTTTCTCTTTGTTGCGGTCTGGGTGCCACTGAAGAGCTAGTTTTCTGTAAGCAGATTTAATCTCCGTCGCCGTGGCGGACTTGGACAAACCTAAAATATCGTAGAAGTCTCTGGTGGTGGCCATTCAATTTTTACTCGACGACTTCGCCTTCCTCGGCAGATTTGATGTCATCCGACTTAGTGTCTGATTTGGTTTCGGTGGCCTCATCTTCGGCTTTGGGCTCATCGGCTGGTTTGTCCTTCTCGGCCGCCGCTTTGTAGAGAGCTTCGGCGTGTTTTTGGACCAGCTCGGTAGAGGCTTTTAGTTTGGTGTCTAGAGACTCCAGAGTAGTCGAGTCGTCTTTGAGTTCTTTTTCAAGCTCATCCAGAGAGTCAGTCATTTCTTTGGCAGCTTCGGCGCCAAATTTATCCCCTGCGTCTTTAAGAACTTTACGAGTTTGAATAATCAAAGTATCGGCCTCATTTTTCTTGTCAACCAACTCTTTTTTCTTTTTGTCTTCCTCGGCAAACTTTTGAGCATCTTGTTTCATCTTTTCCACTTCTTCGTCGGAGAGATTGGTGGCGTTTTTGATGGTGATCTTTTGTTCTTTGCCGGTGGCTTTGTCTTTGGCTGAGACATTGAGAATACCGTTGGCGTCGATGTCAAAGGTGACTTCAATCTGAGGAACTCCGCGAGGAGCGGCTGGAATACCATCAAGAATAAAGCTACCTAGAGTTTTGTTGTCGGAAGCCATGGGACGTTCACCCTGGAGAATGTGGATCTCAACTTGGGGCTGATTGTCGCTCGCCGTACTAAAGACTTGAGATTTACTACTAGGAACGGTGGTGTTTCTTTCGATGAGGGGAGTCATAACACTGCCCATAGTCTCGATACCGAGAGTGAGAGGGGTAACATCCAGAAGCAAGACATCTTTGACGTCTCCGGCAATGACACCACCTTGAATAGCGGCTCCCAGAGCGACCGCTTCGTCCGGATTGACCGACTTGTTTGGCTCCTTGCCAAAGAAGTCCTTGACGGCCTTCTGAACCTTAGGCATACGAGTCATACCACCGACCAAAATGACTTCGGCAATTTGAGATTTGTTGATCTTGGCATCGGAGAGGGCTTTTTTGCACGGCTCGATGGTTTTTTGAATTAGATCGTCAACTAGTTCCTCAAATTTGGCCCGAGAAATCTTCATGGTCAGATGAAGGGGTTGGCCGTCACGCTGGGTGATAAAAGGCTGATTAATCTCGGTTTCGGTAGCACTAGATAGCTCGATCTTGGCTTTTTCGGCCGAGTCTTTGATGCGCTGAAGGGCCTGCTTGTCTAGTGAGAGGTCGACTCCCGACTCTTTTTTGAATTCAGAAACAATATATTCGATAAGACGGTGATCGAAGTCGTCGCCACCGAGGAAAGTGTCACCATTGGTAGACTTAACTTCAAAAACACCATCGCCCAGCTCGAGAATGGAGACATCAAAGGTACCGCCACCGAGGTCGTAGACAACGATGGTTTCGTTTTTGCCCTTGTCTAGGCCATAGGCCAGAGCCGCGGCTGTGGGTTCGTTGACTATTCTTTGGACATTGAGACCGGCAATCTCACCGGCTTGCTTGGTAGCTTGGCGCTGAGAGTCATCGAAGTAGGCGGGGACGGTGATAACGGCGTCGGTAACCGGAGTACCGAGATAAGCCTCGGCATCGACTTTGGCTTTTTGGAGAATTTTGGCTGAGATTTCCTGAGGAGTGTAGTTTTTACCACCAATACTGATAACAGCCAGACCGTCTTTACCTTCGACAATTTCAAAGGGGGCGATCTCTTTGGTTTTTTTAGCTTGTTTGCCGGAAAATTTTTGACCCATGAGTCTCTTGACAGAAAAAATGGTGTTAGCGGAGTTGAGAACCATTTGACGTTTGGCGACATCTCCGACCAGACCTTTGACCGGCTCAACAATAGAGGGGAAGGTGTTACGACCTTCGGCTGAAGGAATAATTTTGGCTTTCCCGCCTTCCATGACGGCGATGGCCGAGTTGGTGGTGCCGAGGTCGATTCCGATTATTTTGGACATATTATTTTGTTGATTTTTAATTAATTATTAGTGCGTAGTGTTTAGTGCTAAGTGGTTGGTGCATTGTCGCCGGAACCCACCTTCACTTTGGCTGGGCGAAGAACTTTGTCAAAGAGGAAGTAGCCCTGAGAGACGGTTTTGATGACCCGGTTTTGAGGACCGGGAATGATCTCTGTGCAGTCCATGGTGAGAGGGTCGAAGTCCTGGCCGTCCGAGACAATTTCACTTAGACCTTCTTGCGCCAAAGTGGCAAAGAGCTGATCGATAACCATTTGCAGGCCTTTGTCCTTTAGATGTACCTGGGCCATCTGCAGAGCGTCTAGACTAAGTAGAAGTTTTTCGACCAAGGCAGATGAAGCCATCTTAACGAGAGAAGAAGAAAGTTCCTGATGGCGGCGTTCCTGATTTTGATAATCAGCTAGAGCGCGCCGGTAGTTATTTTCTAACTCCTCGAGACGAGCGTGGGTGTCTTTGATTTTTTTTACCATTCTCCGGCAATTTGATTAACTAAGTTCGCGACGTAGCGGACCAAAGGTATGTTTCTATCATACTCTTGTCGACTGGGACCAATTATACCTAGACTACCACGACGACCACCAAGATGAATATCGGCAAAAACACAGCTGACGGGCTCAAAAAGACCAACGCCCATTTCATCTCCTACCAGAATGTGGATCGGATTATTCCCGGCGGCTCGGCCAAAAATGTCCATGAGACGCTGTTGCTGGTCAAGTAAGTAGAAAATTTCTCGAGTGACATCCAGACGATTTTCAAACTCAACTGAGTTGAAGATGTTGGCATACCCAGAGTGAAAACTAAGACCTTCATCGGTAGTGGCAATACAAAGATTTTTGGTTCTCTCGGCCAGAACTTTGGTGGCTTCACGTAGAAGATCATCGCGATTGAAACGGTGATCCCAGACTCGAGACTTAACACCAACTTCTTCGGCGACTGAGAGAACTTTTTCCTTCATCAAGTCGTTGACATAGAACTTGATAGCGGTGGGGGTGGGAATACGACCAGAAGAGGCGTGAGGTTGGGAGAGAAAACCTTTCTCTTCTAGAGTGGCCATCTCGTTTCTTAGGGTAGCGGGAGAAACACCAATACGATACTTATTTTCCAAAGCTACAGAACCCACAGGCTCGGCTGTCTGGGTAAATTCTTCGACGATCGTCTTGATGATGAGAATTTGTCTTTCTGTGAGATCCATATTTAATTTGAGTCCATGGCCCGCCTGCAGAAGCTAATGCTTCAGCATTTGCGGGCAGGTTAGCAGAATGATAACATGAGTGATAACGGACCGTCAAGCCTTTCTACCGGCAGGCAGGCTTTTCATGGTAAAGTTAATTATGGCCACTAAAAAAGAGATATTCAAAGGACTAACTCCACTTATAGTGGGACTTTTGATCATCATCGTAATCGTGGTAGCGATTCCGACCGCAGTGCAGTTTGTGAGCAAGGCTTCGGGAACCACAGCCAGCCTTATTTTTAACTACGAAGGAGTGCTAGGAAAGATGCCCGAGCCCTGGAGAAACTTGGGACAAGGAGGTGAAGAGCCCAAAGAAATGATCGCGCCGGTGGCCGAGGCGGTGAAGGCACTAAGACCGGAGTATATCCGTCTGGACCACATCTATGACGCTTTTAAGGTTGTTTCACGGGTGGACGGACAGCTGACCTTTGACTGGAGCGGACTTGATGGGGTGGTCCAGACAATATTAAGTACTGGAGCCAATCCTTTCTTGTCCCTCTCTTACATGCCGGAGGTTATGGCTGTCGGAGACATGGTCTCACCAGCCAAGGACTGGAACGAGTGGGGGCAATTGGTCCAGGCAACTATTGAGCATTACAGTGGTCGAAATCAAAAAAATATTGATGGAGTTATTTATGAAGTGTGGAATGAGCCGGACTTGTTTGGAGACTACAAAACTTATGGAGATAAAAACTATCTAAATATGTAT
>JAGVOE010000018.1 GCA_020052895.1 Candidatus Woesebacteria bacterium | reverse complement strand
TTTGAAAAAGCCGTCTTTGATTACTGTAAGCTAAAAAATACCAATTTTACTCATTCTCATATGACCGGCGTGGCGTTTCAAAATTGTCAGCTAACCAAGACCGTCCTTGACCTCGAAGGCTTTATCCAGTTTGGTCTCTCCAAAGGCTTCATTCTTAACAATTCGCTATAATCTCTCAATGGCCAGTCAAATCACACACATTCCTTACGCGAAGAAAGTATTGGACATGTTTCTCTCTGGCCAAAAGATCGATGAAAAAAAATTCTTTATTGGCACGTTATTTCCCGATATCCGTTATCTTGGCGTCATTGCTAGAGAAAAATCACACTATCTCGATCCAACCGTTGAAGGTTTGTTAACCATTGACGGCGATTTTGAAAAAGGCAGATATACACATGCTTTAATCGACCTTGAAAGAGAACGTACTCTTACCAGACTAGGTGCCTATGATCTTCTGGATAACGGCCCCTTTGTTACGTTTGCCATGAAATTTATCGAAGACGAATTTTCATACAACCTTATTTATGATTGGAATAAATACATCAATTTTATGAACGAGGTCTTGTCGGAGGAGGAATCTCTAGTTTCCAAAGAAGCGGTCCAACAATGGCACATACTGATCCAAAAATATTTTTCCTCAAAACCAACACCCGAAACAGTCGTTGTTTTCTCCAAAGATCTTAAAAGTTTCAACCCCGAATACATCCCCCCAACTCTCAAAGAGATGGCGAAAATTAGAGAAAACTCTCGAGTGATGGAAATAATTAAAAACACAGGCGATAATCTTTTTCGGATATGAAAACCACAACGTTTATCACGGGAAATCAAACTAAAATTCGTCATGCCGGAGAAGCCAAGAAAGGAGCTGACCTACGGCCAGCTCGCCAAACGGCTAAATTCCAATCAACGAACGTGACCAACTATAGTTACGTGGAAATCCAGTCAAATTATAATTGGATTTAGCACTTGACTTGACGGAGTGCCAGAGTAGTAGTAATCTAATAGTATGGAAAACAATCAGCCTCCAGAGGACAAACTACTTGAAAAATACACCGTCAATCTCACTCTCAAAGCCAGAAAACATCAACTAGATCCAGTCATTGGTCGGGACATGGAGATTCGTCGCGTGATGCAGGTACTTTCTCGTCGTACCAAAAACAATCCGGTCTTAATCGGAGATCCCGGTGTGGGTAAGACCGCTCTGGTAGAAGGTCTGGCCAACCGTATTGCTGATGGTGACGTCCCAGACTCTATTAAGAACAAAGACCTTTTGGTTCTGGACATGGCCAGCGTCCTGGCTGGCTCGGCTTATCGGGGTGAGTTTGAACAGAGAATGAAAGGTATCGTAGACGAAGTTAAAAAAGGCGAAGGTCGGTACATCTTATTTATCGACGAGCTTCACACTCTAGTCGGAGCTGGTGGGGCTGAAGGAGCCGTGGACGCCGCCAACATTCTAAAACCAGCCCTGGCGAGAGGGGAGCTTCACCTCATTGGAGCAACCACCATCGACGAGTATCGTAAACACATCGAAAAAGACGCCGCTCTGGAGCGACGTTTTCAGCCCATACTGGTCGAAGAGCCGACCCAAGAAGACGCTATTGCTATTCTGCGCGGCATCAAAGAAAAATACGAAATTCACCACAAGCTAAGAATCAGCGACGACGCTCTTATTGCCGCCGTCAATCTCTCTGTCCGCTACTTACCAGATCGCTTTCTGCCCGATAAAGCTATCGACCTTATCGATGAGGCGGCCTCTTCCCTCAAGATTGAGATCGAGTCTATGCCCTCGGAGCTAGACCTGCTCCAAAGAAAAATTACTCAAATCGAAATTGAACTAGCGGCCCTCAAAAAGGAAAATTCCGAATCGGCCAAATCCAGAAGATCTCTTTTGGAAAAAGAAAGAGAAAATAAAAAAACACAAGCCGAAAAAATTGAAGTTGCCTGGAAACAGCAAAAAGGAATTATAGAAGAAATAAACAACATCCAATCTGATATTGATCAAACCAAAATAAAACTAGACACTGCCGAAAAAGAGGTCAGGCTGGAAGAGGCGGCCCAACTCAAGTACGGTACCTTACCCAAACTTCTACAAAATCTCAATGAAAAACAAAAAGAATGGACCAGCATCAAGCCGGAAGATCGGGTTCTACAGCTCGAGGTCGACTCAGAAGATATTGCCAAGGTTATCTCTCGCTGGGCCGGCATCCCAGTGACCAGGCTTCTTGATTCCGAGACGACCAAACTAATAAATCTGGAAAAGCAGTTGTCAGAGCGTGTCATTGGTCAAGATAAGGCTATTAGTGCCGTCGCCAACGCTATTAGAAGGTCACGGGCCGGTATCTCCGACGAGCACCGGCCTATTGCTTCCTTCCTGTTTCTAGGTCCTACTGGTGTCGGTAAAACCGAAACCGCCAAAGCCTTGGCAAGTGAGCTCTTTAACGACGAAAAATCACTCATCCGTATAGATATGACTGAGTACACCGAAAGTCACTCCATTGCCCGTCTCATTGGCGCCCCTCCCGGTTACGTTGGCTATGAAGAAGGCGGCCAGCTGACTGAAGCCGTCCGTCGCCGACCTTACTCAGTCATTCTCTTCGACGAGATCGAAAAAGCCCACCCTCAAATCTTTAGTGCGTTCCTGCAGATCCTGGATGATGGTCGGCTCACTGATGGTCAAGGTCACACAGTTAACTTCAAAAACACCGTTATCATTATGACCAGTAATCTAGGTGGTCACTTTATAGAAGACGATAAGCTGGACGAGGACGACCTGGAGGCTAAAATGTACGAGATCCTTAGGGCCAGTTTCCGGCCGGAGTTTATCAATCGAATCGATCAGATAATTACTTTCCGCCGACTTGGCCGTGATCAAGTGGCCCAAATAGTGGCTATTCAATTACGCGAGCTGGCCAATAGACTGGCTTCCAAGGGCTTTGAAATTAACTTCGACAACTCGGTCAGAGATTATGTCGCCCTCTTTGGTTTTGACAAAATCTATGGTGCTCGGCCAATCAAAAGAGTCCTCCAAAACAAAATCGAAGATGAGCTAGCTCTGGAAATTATTGAGGGCAAACTTCAGCCTGGTGTTCAGATCACCGTTTCTATCGTCAACTCCAAACTGGTCATCAAGTAATCTCTCCAAAATCACTCTCAAGGTCTCTTTCTTTGATATACTGCTTGAGGCTACTAAACTATGATCAATCTCAAAATTACCAAGCTTGAAAAGAGCTACAATCAGCCTCTACTGGAAAACGTCAGCCTCAGTCACACCGGCCACGGGCTAGTGGCTCTCATTGGTGACAACGGCTCCGGTAAATCGACCCTGCTAAAGATTCTCGCCGGTTTGGAAGAACAAGATAGTGGCAAGATCGAGTGGCAGGGTGAGCCTAGAATAGGCTATCTCCAGCAAGAGATCGACTCGCTGCCTACTCTTTCCGGTGGCCAAAAGAAAGTCACTTTGTTGGCTGACCTAATCTATTCTGGCCTCTATGATGTACTTCTTTTAGACGAGCCAGATAATCACTTGGACATCGAAAACAAAAATTGGCTTATAAACGCCATGCAGTCATTTGCCGGCTTGATTATCATGATCTCTCACGATCGACACCTATTAAAGCAGGTTTCTACCCATACCTGGCTAGTAGAAGACGGCCTTATCCGCACCTACCCCTTTGGTTACGAGAAGTTTGTCCTGGAGTACCAAAAGGAGCGGGACGACCTCGAGCACCTCTTTCATGTCCAGGATCGGGAGCACAAACGCCTCAATGACTTGGTCGAGAGATTTCGCCAAAAAGCGGCTAGCGGGACCAAGGCTGCTCGCTATTATCACGCCCTCCAAAAGCGACTAATCCGCTTTGAGCAAGAAATGGTTAAAGATCCCAAAAAGCGGGACTCGCATATTGAAATCTCCACTTCACTCTCCGGCAAACAAATCAAACACAAGATTGCTATTATGGTCAAAGACCTGCAGTTTTCTTACCCCGATAACTCTATTTTTGAAGATGCCTCACTGTATATAGAAGTTGGAGAAAAGGTGGCTCTGATCTCCGCCAACGGCACTGGTAAGTCCACCCTTATCAAACTAATTTTGGGACAACTAGATCCGAGCCAAGGACTAGCCAAGATCGGGGAGAGCCTTAAAGTGGGCTATTACTCACAAGAACATCTGGAAACTCTGGACAAGGATAGCACCCCCATCGACTGCTTTACTAAAAAATTTCCCATTGCTGATTATCAAGCTGCCTCCGTTCTGCGAAAGTTTTACTTTAGTAAGCATAGTATCAAGTCGAAGATCTGGACACTCTCCGGCGGCCAGAAAGCCAGACTACAACTAGCTCTGTTTCTCTATACCAATCCGGATGTTCTTATTCTGGACGAGCCCACCAATCACCTAGATCTCAAGTCGGTGGCCGCTCTTGAAGAATTTTTGGTTGAGTACCAGGGCACTGTTCTCCTCATTTCCCACGATCATGAACTATTAAACAATGTCTGTGATATTGCCTACGAGCTTAAAAACAAAAAAATCCGTCTCAGCCCCAACTTTCTAAACGACGACTAGGATTCCTGGTAAAATTGGAGTGTGCAAAAAGTAATTGTCACCCCAGCCGAAGTTGAAAAGATTGCCAAACTAGCCAATTTACCTCTATCAAGCCAAGAAACGGCTATGTTTGCTGATCAGTTTTCAGCTACGGTCAATGTTATCAATCAATTAAACGAGGTCGACACAGCGAGTGTTCCAGCTACTTACCAGGTGACCGGCCTTAGTAATGTGACTCGCGAAGACCTCGTCGATACTTCCAGAATCTTGTCTCAGGAGGTGGCCCTGCGTGAGGCCGAATTCACTCACGATGGCTTTTTTGTCGTCTCTCGGGTCATCGATACAGACACCACCGAATCAGTTATCTAAATTACAACCTTATGAAACCACTTCACGAACTCACTATCCAGGAAGTCCACGAGGGATATCGCAATCATACTTTTACTTGCGTTCAGTTAGTTCAGCACTTCCTAGATCGAATCAAAAAGTACAATCCGCGGTTGAATATTTATCTGGCTCTTAATGAACACGCTTTAGAGCAGGCCGCTGCCGTCGACCGAGAAATTGTGGAGAAGGGGATTGATAGGGAACTACTCGGCATCCCCTTGGCCATAAAAGATAACTTCCTTACTACCGGTCTAACCACCACGGCTAGTTCTTACATTCTTAAGGGTTTTATGCCTCAATACGACTCCACAGTTACCGAGAAACTTCTGGCCGCTGGCGCTATTTTCCTTGGTAAGACCAACATGGACTCTTTTGCTCACGGCAGTAGTACCGAAACCTCCGACTTTGGACCGACTCTTAATCCGTGGAATCCCAAACACCTTCCAGGCGGCTCCTCCGGTGGCTCAGCCGCCGCTATAGCCGCTCAGCTGGCTACCGCCGCACTGGGTAGTGAAACAGCTGGCTCCATCCGTCAGCCCGCTGCCTGGGTAGGCATTACCGGTTTTAAGCCCACCTATGGCCGCTCCAGTCGCTACGGGGTTATCGCTATGGCTAGTTCCACCGACTCCCCAGGACCACTGGCACGGACCGTGGCCGATGCCGCCCTAATCACCCAGGTCATCGCCGGTCAGGACGCAAAAGACGCCACCACCAGTCCCCTGCCAGTTGAAAATTATCTTGGCTCCTTAAATAAACCAGATCTCCAAGGCCTAAAAATTGCCCTAGTCAAGGAGTATCTCTTGCCTGAAATGCGCTCCGACGTCAAAGAATTAATTTTGGCTGCTGCCGATAAATTAAGATCCTTAGGAGCTACGGTCGAAGAAATTTCCTTAATGGATCCCCAATATGCCATCGGCGTTTACACTGTAGTCCAAAGATCTGAAGTTAGCTCTAATCTTTCCCGCTTTGATGGGATTCGATTCGGCCACGACCGGAGTGCCTTTGGTCAGGAAACCAAAAGAAGAATCATGCTGGGGACTTACACCTTGTCCGCCGGCTACTACGATGCTTTCTATAAAAAAGCTCAAGCCGTTCGTACTAAAATTATCGAAGAATTTGCTGAAGTTTTTAAAACCTACGATGCCGTCATTGGTGCAGTTTCTCCTGGACCAGCTTTACCGATCGGTGCCACCAAAGATCAGCCCATGTTTGGGGAGATGGAGGATATTTTAGTCGAAGCCAGTTCCATCGCCGGCCTCACGAGCGCCGGTATTCCTTGTGGCTTTGTCGATGGCTTACCCATTGGCCTCCAAATTACCTGTGACCAGTTTCAAGAGGAGAAAGCACTCATGATCGCCGATTGCTACCAACAAAATACAAGCTTTAACCTATTTCCTGACTTAGACCAAACTCTATGAAAATTACACCTCTCATCGGCCTCGAAGTTCATCTTGAGCTGGAAACCAAGTCCAAGATGTTTTGTGGTTGCCCGGCCGATCACTTCGGAAAAAAGCCCAATACCCAAACCTGCCCCGTCTGTCTAGGTCTCCCCGGAGCCCTTCCGGTCCCCAATAAAAAAGCCATCGAGTCCTGCCTTCAGATTGGTTTAGCTCTTCAGTGCTCAATCAATACTATCTCCAAGTTTGATCGCAAACAGTACTTTTATCCTGACCTGGCCAAAGGCTATCAAATTAGTCAGTACGATGAGCCTTTCTGTTCCGACGGTTTTCTGTTCTTGGACTCCGGTAAAAAAATTGGTATCGAAAGAGTTCATCTGGAGGAAGACACTGGCAAGCTACAACACAAAACTCTCAATGGTCAAAAGGTGACTCTGGTTGACTACAATCGAGGTGGAGTTCCTCTGGTAGAGATTGTTTCTCGACCAGATCTATCCAGCAGTGCCGAAGCTAAAGAGTTTCTTAAAAAGATTCACGAAATAATTCGAGCCCTTGGTGTCTCCAGTGTAGATTTGGAAAAAGGTCAGATGCGCCTAGAGCCCACAGTCAATCTCTGTCTGGAAAACGAGATTGGTTCTCACTACACTCCATTAGTCGAGATCAAAAATATTAACTCCTTCAACTTCGCCTCACAAGCCATCGAATTTGAGATCACTCGTCAAGCGGAGGAGTTTAGCCAAACTGGAATTGAAAAAAGCTCCACTAACAAAACTACTCGCGGTTACGATGCCGTCAAAAAAAATACCTTCCTTCAACGGTCCAAAGAAGAGGCCAAAGATTATCGCTACTTCCCGGAGCCAGACATACCACCTTTTATTATTGACGCCGGCTACGTTGAAAAATTACGCCAAAAACTTCCTTTACTTCCAGATCAAGAGATCGCCAATCTAGAAAAACTCGGTATTGACAAAAAAGATGCCAAAATTTTAGTCAGTAGCAACAATCAAGTAGCACTTCAAACAATTAAAGATTACTCTACCAACTCAATCGTCGATATCCAGAAGTTGGCCAGTCTCATCGTCAACGGCAAAATTTCCATTCCCGTCATTGCGAGCGATAGCGCGGCAATCCAGAAATCCATCATCTCCCAATACTGCGATCTCACCAAGATTGGCACCACCGACAGGGGAGAGCTAGAAAAGGTTGTCCGAGAAGTTCTGGCGACCCACCCTGGCTTGGTAGCGGAGTATCAAGGAGGCAAAGCTAGTCTAGCTGGCTTCTTTGTCGGCCAAGCTATGAAAGCCACCCGTGGCACCGCCGATCCTCAAACTCTAGCCAGCCTTGTAGCCGATCTTCTCAGCTAATCATTAAGTTTAGGGATCAAACTTGAGGTGACAATATCCCCAGATTCTCGTATGATAAATCAGACATGTCAAAGTTTACCCACCTTCATACCCACACCGAATTCTCTTTATTAGACGGTCTAAGTAAAATTAGCAAACTGGTGGCCAAGACCAAAGAGTTTGATCAAACTCATCTAGCTATTACTGATCACGGTGCGATGTATGGGGCCATTGAGTTTTATAAAAAGGCCCACAAAGAAGACCTTAAACCCATTATCGGGTGTGAAATTTATCTAGCCAAGAATTCCCGTTTTGACAAAACCAAGTCCGACGCCAACCATCTCATTCTGCTAGCCGAAAACTACGAAGGCTACCAAAACTTAATGAAAATCGTTACTTTGGGTTTTACCGAAGGTTTCTATTACAAGCCCCGAGTAGATAAGGAAGTCCTGGCTCAGTACGCTCAAGGCCTCATCTGTACCACCGCCTGTCCCGGAGGTCGAGTCCAAAGACTATTGATCGAAGAAAATTATCAGGCCGCTAAAAAAGAACTTCAGGAGTACGAGCAAATTTTTGGGTCTAAAAATGTTTTTATCGAGCTTCAGCGCCACCATCAAGACCGCTATGCGTTAGCTCCTGGAGTGCCTTCAGACATTAAGCCGAAACTCCTTGAATTTCACCAAAATGAACTCCAGGCTGAAGCAGGACTTATCAAGCTTTCTCGCGATCTGGGACTGCCACTTATCGCCACCAATGACTCTCATTACATCAACCAAGAAGATGCGGCTGCTCAGGACGCCTTGGTCTGTGTCCAAACTGGTAAAGTGATCGAAGATACCCATCGTCTGCGCTACCTCGACACTCCAGATTTTTATCTCAAAAGCCCCACTGAAATGACCACCGAGTTTATTGATCTGCCCGAAGCCATTGAGAACACTCAAGCTATCGCCGATCGTTGCGATCTCCATATTAAGCTTGGTGAGTGGTACTTTCCCAGTCTCAATCTCCCTTCAGGCAAGACCGCTGGACAGGTTCTGCACGAAAAGTCCTATACTGGCTGTCAAGAAATATTTGGCGGGATTAGCTCTGAGCAGTCCGAGCGGCTAGAGTACGAGCTAAAAATTATTGAAGAAAAGGGCTACTCTCCTTACTTTCTACTCGAGTCAGGTATCGTCAACTATGCCAACGATGCCGGTATCTACACCAATACCAGAGGCTCCGCCGCCGGCTCGTTTGTCTCATACTGCGTGGGCATTACGACCGTCGACCCAATTTATTTTCGTCTTCCTTTTGAGCGTTTCCTCAACCCCTTTAGACCATCACCGCCCGATATTGACCTCGATGTGGCCGATATTCACCGCGACGAACTTATCAAATACCTAGCCGACACCTATGGCCACGAAAAAGTTGGTCAAGTCTGTACCTTTGGCACTCTAAAAGCTAGAGCCGCGGTTCGTGATATAGGTCGAGTCATGGGTATGGCCTACTCCAAAGTCGATAAAATCTCCAAGACCATTCCCGAAGGCAGTCAAGGTTTCCCTATGACCTTAAAAAAAGCCCTGGAAACTACCCCCGAGCTAGCCAAAATGAGAGATGACCATCCGGAAATTAAAAAACTTCTCAGTCTAGCTCAAAAGGTAGAAGGTAATGTCCGGCACGTCTCGGTGCACGCCGCTGCCGTCCTGGTCGCTCCCGATGATTTGGTCAAGTTTACCCCCTTGCAAACCGAGAGCGGTGGGGGAGATCGAATCATCACTCAGTACGAAATGCACGCCGCCGAGGATGTCGGCATGATTAAGCTTGATATCATGGGCATCGCCAACCTTACCATCCTCGCCAATGCCGTTAAGCTGGTCGAAAAAATTCATCAGGTCAAGATTAACATTAAAAAAATTCCCTTAAATGATCAGGAAACCTACCAAATGCTCGCTCGAGGAGAAACCTTTGGCGTCTTTCAGCTCGCCGGCAGTGGTATGACTAGATATCTGGTCGATCTCAAGCCAGAAAGAATCGAAGACGTTATGGCCATGGTGGCCTTGTATCGTCCAGGTCCCATGGGCAGCATTCCGGAGTACATTGCCCGTAAGCATGATCCTAGTCGAGTGGCTTACGACGTCCCTGGTTTGGAAAATATTCTCGATCAGTCTTACGGCATCATCACTTACCAAGACGACGTTCTTTTTATGGCCATTCAGCTAGCCGGCTACAACTGGGAGGAAGCCGACAAGTTTAGAAAAGCTATCGGCAAGAAAATTGTTTCCGAGATGGAGGCCCAGCACAACAAATTTGTCGATGGTTGTGTCTCCCACTCCCACATTCCGCATGAAAAGGCCGAGAACCTCTTTAGACAGATCGAGACTTTCGCCGCCTACGGTTTCAACAAGGCCCACGCGGCCTCCTACGGCATTATGGCCTACTGGACGGCCTACATCAAAGCTCACTATCCGGTAGAGTACATGACGGCTTTAATGTCGGTCGAGGCCAACGACACCGATAAGGTGGTCATGGCTATTGCTGAGTGCGAAAAACTAGGCATCAAAGTTCTGCCCCCAGACGTCAATGAATCACTCACCGACTTTACCATTGTGACTCTCTCAAAAGATCAATGGCTCCTCGAAGGACGAGCTAGAGATACCGGCAAAGCAATTCGTTTTGGACTTTCGGCTATCAAAAATGTAGGAGTTTCAGCTATCACCGCTATACTAAAAGCACGAGAAGATGGTGACTTTAACTCTTTTACTGGCTTCTTAAATCGTATTGATCTCCAGAAAGTAAACAAGAGAGTGGCTGAGTCCTTGATCAAAGCTGGTGCCCTGGATCGCTTCGGTAACCGAGCACAGCTACTTCTGGGTCTACCTCTTATTCGAGACAACTACGTTAAGCTCCAAAAAGCTAAAGGCGACAACCAGGTTAGCTTATTTGGCACAGTCTCCAGTCCTACCGATTTCTCCGACCATCTACCTCAAGTCCCCGAAATGTCGATTGAGGAAAGACTCAAGCTGGAAAAAGAGCATCTGGGCTTCTATCTATCCGACAATCCGGTCAAAAAAATAGTTCGTCAGGTCTCTGATCTCATTAGCCACAAAATTGCCAATCTTGATCCATCCTTGCACCTCAATCAAGTCATTACCTTGGCTGGTCTCGTCTCCAAAGTTAAGCTGGTAAATACCAAAAAAAACAACTCCAAAATGGCTTTTATCACTCTCCAAGATGACACCGGAGCCATCGACTGTCTTGTTTTCCCCAAGCTCTATGCCGAGAACCCTCAGATCTGGGTGGAAGACTCGGCTCTCATTATCAAGGGTAAGGTGGATAATCGAGAGGACCAGCTTCAGATCCTAGTCGAGAGCGGGCTGGTCATCGACATGAAAAGAACCCCACCGGATCTCATTCACGAGATCTATATCAAGTCAGGCACACCCAAAGAAGCTATGCAACAGGTTTCAGATCTTCTCAAATCTCACCCGGGTGATCACGAAATCGTGGTCGTTATCGAGTCGGCCAACAATATTAAGAAGATCACCTTGCCTTACAAGGTCAACTTTACCGAAAGCTTGGCTAGAAAGGTAGATAAAACTCTTCACGCCTGGTAGAATAAGTGCCTATGGCAAATCAAATCAAGTGGCAGGACAAAATCCAGTTTGGGATCGGAGATACGATCAAGGTTTCTCTGGCTGTCAAAGAGGGAGAAAAAATCCGAACTCAGCTCTTTCAAGGCATCGTTATCGCCATTCGTGGTACCGGTGAAGGTAAAAACTTCATTGTTCGCAAAATTGCCGCAGGCGCCATTGGTGTCGAAAAAATTCTCCCCATCAACACACCCACCATTACTGGCATTGAAGTAGTCAAAAAAGGCAAAGTACGTCGGGCAAAACTCTATTTCCTAAGAAATCTAATCGGTAAAAAAGCCACCAAGGTTAAGGACGTTTTTGTCAAAAAAGGCCAAAAAGCCAGTCTCGATCTCGTTACCACCCCCGAACCAAAAGACGAGAAAGTCCGATCCGAAGCTCCTAAGCTCAAAAATACGCCCAAGGTTGAGGTCGTCAAGGTCAAGAAGGTCAAAAAAGGTCCCAAGAAGATCGTCCGCAAAGAAAAGGTTTTTGTCAGATAGTTTGTCTCATGCCACCTGAATTTAAAGACAAACACTCTCGTTATCGAGACCCCGAGCTGGTATTGTCGGAGTTAGAGCACATTCCGGTGGCTCTCTTGAGAGATCATGTTCGAGAACATCTACGTTTGCACCCCAACTTTGTCCTGGTCGGCGAAACCGGCTCCGGCAAGACCACTTGTTTGCCACCCCTCCTACTTGAGTTGAAAAATGAGCTAGGTTTGAAAGGGAAAATTGGTATCACTCAGCCGAGGCGAGTAGCTACTCGTAGCAACACCGATCGAGTCTCCGAGATGATGGGAACCGAGGTCGGACAAACTGTCGGCTACCAGGTACGCTTTGACGATTCCACTTCATCTGAAACAGACATTGTCTACATAACCGACGGAATTCTGCTACGAAAAATTCAGTTTGATCCACTTCTAACCGAGTTCTCCATCATCATGGTCGACGAAGCTCACGAGAGAAGTTTAAATATTGATCTTTGTTTAGGCTTACTTAAAGGTGTCAATCTACTTCGTCTAGAACACGATCTAGAGCCAATTCGCCTAGTCGTCTCCTCTGCTACCATCGAAAGAAATAAGTTTTCCGAGTACGTCGGCCTTCCTAATGTATCGAACACTTTGGAAATACCTGGCAAGATGTTTCCGGTCACTGTTTCATATGAAGACGAAACGTCCTGGAAATACGACTACACGCAGGCCGCCGCTCAAAAAGTCAAAGCTATTATTGACCGCCAGCTACCGGGGGACATTCTTATTTTTATGCCCGGTAAAAACGAAATTAATCTGACTATCGAAAATATCATTCTGGAAACTGGCGGTAAAAATCTGGAGATTATTCCTTTGCACGCCGAGCTGCCACCAGAGGAGCAAGACAAAATTTTTCAGCCATCCACGAAACGCAAGGTAATTGTCTCTACCAACATCGCTGAGACCTCGGTCACCATCGATGGCATTGTTCACGTGATTGACTCCGGCTACATTAAACAAACCTTCTTCGATCCCTCCACCGGCATCGAGCAACTAATGCTGGTCGAGCACGCTCTAAGCGGCCTGGAACAGCGCAAGGGCCGAGCTGGCCGAACTGCCCCCGGCTTCTGTTATCGCTTATTCACCAAAGCAAGTTTAAGAAGACGTCCTCGCTATCAATCTCCGGAAATAGAGCGCTCCAATCTAGCTCAGATCGTCCTAGCTATGAAAAAGGTCGGTATTAAAGATATCATAAACTTTAATTTTATCGACTCGCCCGATAGAGAAAGTGTTCGCCAAGCCCTTCACCTTCTCACGCTTTTTGGCGCCCTTGACGCTACTGGCCATCTAACCAAGATTGGTCATTTTATGGCTGATCTCGGTCTAGAGCCTCGACTGAGTCGGATGGTCATTGAGTCCGCGATGTCCGGAACCACCTGCCTCAACGAGATCTGTACCATCACCGCCTTTCTAAACGGTAAAAATATTTTTGTTCGTCCACTCGATTTCGGCCTAGAAAAAGAAGCCGCTCGTCTTCACTCTCGATTCAAAAATAGTGACGACTCGGACTTTGATGTTCTACTCAATATTTGGAATGCTTACGCCAAAAGCGGTTATAGTGATCACT
>JAGVOE010000065.1 GCA_020052895.1 Candidatus Woesebacteria bacterium | reverse complement strand
CTGAAAGTAGCCCGGACGATTGCGGACTTGGAAGAGAGTCAAGATATTCTGGCGACACACCTTAATGAAGCTCTCCAGTACCGCGAAAGGGTATTTTGATTTGTATCGTCATTGCGAAGCACGAAGTGCTGTGGCAATCCAGAGGGGATGGATCACCACGTCGAGTACTCCTCGTGATGACGATTATTGTCATTGCGAAGTCGCCTAGGCGACTGTGGCAATCCAGAAAGTATAAAATGATCTGGTGAGTTTTAAAAGACATCCTGTTGTTTACATAATGGCAAACTTCAGAAATGGAACTTTGTATGTTGGTGTCACGAATAATCTACTTCGTAGAGTTTGGGAGCATAAAAATAATTTATCCGAGGGATTCACAAAAAACTATTCTATCCACACCCTTGTATATTACGAATTTTTTGAGTCAATGTTAGAAGCCATAGAAAGAGAAAAGAAGCTTAAGTCTGGAACAAGAAATAAGAAATTGAAGATGATTGAGAAAATGAACCCCGAATGGGGTGATCTATACGAAAGCTTAATTTGATATTTTCTGGATTGCCACACCCGCCAAGGCGGGCTCGCAATGACGGGTAACCCTTCACGACTTGACAATGGAATTGTCGTCATCGCGAGTTTTGTACTCAAACCGTGGCGATCCAGTATCGAGAGCGAGTGTTTTAAGTAATTAAATATAGATTTAACCCGATAAAAGAGAAACTGGACTTTGTAAATTATCGGGTTAAAGTGATACTCAAGTCCATGGTTTGTAACTTGAGCTGTGGGTGTAAGATACTTTTATGGAGAATATAAAAAAGGAAGTGGTCTATGCTTTTATCGACAGCCAGAATTTGAACCTGGGGGTCAGGAACGATATTAGAACGAAGGACGGCAAGCATTTCCGGTATAAGGGGTGGAATCTGGACTTTGGAAAGTTTTATACCTATCTCAAGGAAGAGCTGGGAGTTCAAAAAGCCCTGGTATTTATCGGCTTTATGGCGGAGAACCAAGAGCTGTACGACTCGCTCACCAAGATCGGCTACGAGCTAATTTACAAGCCGGTTTTGGAGATAGCTAACAAAGAAAGTTCGGACATTAAGATCAAAGGCAACATCGATGCCGAGATGGTCATGCACACCATGATTAACTACCCCAAGTACGACAAAGCCATTATCGTCTCCGGAGACGGAGATTTTTACTGCTTGGAGGAGTATCTGGAAAAAAACGGCAAGCTGGGAAAGATTGTGATCTCCAATAAGTGGAACTACTCTTCACTGCTGGAGAAGTTTTCTAAGTACTTTGTGAATGTGAATAATTTGAAGAGGAAATTGAATTATTCGCACAAAAAGGTGGCCAGCCCTGCCCCTACGAAGCCAATGATATCCGGTGATGGCAAAGGGCCTAAGTATTTTGGGATGTAAATGAAATCGGACAACAAAAAGACGGGGAATAGAGGAGAGGAGCTGGCGAGTGAGTATCTACAGAAAAAAGGTTACCGGATAGAAGAGAGGAATTTTCGTACCCGTTTTGGAGAGATAGATATTGTCTGTTGGGACGGACAAACTCTGGTGTTTGTAGAGGTCAAGACGAAAATAGGGCATGATTTTGGTGAGCCGGAGGAAATGGTGAATAAGGGGAAACTGGAACGGGTGAGACGGATGGGGGAGGTGTTTATAAGAACTCAAGGAATCGAGAACTCAAGAACTCAAGGAATCGAGAACTCAAGAACTCAAGATGGAGAAATTTGGAAAGGGGGGTGTCGGGTGGATGTGGTGGCGATCGTCTTGAAAGAAACTGGCGAAGTGGAAAAACTGGAGCACTATGAAGCGGTGTATTGAGATCTCAGATCTCAGATGACAGATGTCAGATGTCAGATGCTAGATGATATTTTTACCTTACCAAAATAGTCCATTTTGAGTAGCTTTTTGTCACTAGTTAGAAAGATATCGCAGTCAGCCTCAACAGCCGAGTGGAGCTGAATGTTGTCTTCGAGATCTTTTGTTGGTCCGTTAATAGCTTTTTGTAAGATGCGATCATCAAAACTTACAAACTTCATGGTCATCAGGGATTTGTTGATTGATGGTGTTGGAACGGGAAATTTTTCAGTGTAAAAAAGTATATGCGCAGATAATGGTGAGAGGCATATGTGGTGTCCAGATAATGTTCCACTAAGTTCTGGATTTCTAACGAGTAAATCTACAACTTTGTTTGTGTCAAGATAGATGTTGGCCATGTTTTTTCATCATTGCTGCACGATATTTGCGATCTATCTCTTCGCATGTCAATGGTGGGCGATTGAATTTGATTGCTGTTGCTCGAACAATTTCGGAATCCTTTTGAGTAAAAATTTTTTTGCTTGTGTTGTTTGGTGGGTTAAGGAGACCGACTATTTTTGAACGATGAAGTATATGAATAGTTTTTCCCAAACGAAGCATGGCTAAAGCTTTGGGGAATTGAGAACGTATTTGGGTGCTGGTAATAAATTCCATAGTTAAAGTGTACACTTAAATGTACACTTGTCAATGGCTAGGCATGGTAGAATAAATACATGAATAAAACAGAGAGAACCTTGGTTTTGATAAAGCCGGACGCCATTCAGAGATCGCTGATCGGTGAGATTGTGAGCCGTTTTGAAAAAAAGGGCTTTAAGCTGGTAGCTATGAAAATGGTCCAGCTGGATGACGAAGTTTTGAAGAGGTGGTACTCTGAGTACAAAGATGAGGTTTTCTTCCCCAAGATAGCCAGCTATATGTCCTGGACACCCATTATAGCCATGGTGCTCGAAGGGTACAACGCGGTGGCTTTGGTGAGGCGGATTATCGGCACTCGCCGAGGTTATGAGGCTGAGGCAGGGTCGGTTCGAGGAGATTGGGGCATGAGTGGAGGGAACAACTTGGTCCACGCCTCTGACTCTTTGGAGAGTGCCAAGAGAGAGATGGAGATCGTTTTTAAGCCGAAAGAGATTCATGAGTATCAGACGATCACCGAGCAGCTCATTTACAGCCAAGAAGAGCTTGACGGTACTTTTAGGTAGATGGTATACTTATGGGGTATAGTTAGGTTTTGAGAACGTTCAAATTTGTGATTGAGGAGAAACAATGCTTCTAATGGTGACCAGCAGAGTTGTTCGCAGGGCGGTGATTCAGTGTGTGGCGGATCTGGGACTGATTCCGGTCTTGGTGACTGGAAAAAGATCAATTATAGTTCAGTATCAACAGCCCTCGAAAATGAAAAACGCGAGACCGGTCTACGTGACTGTGGCCAAAGTGAAGATTTCTGCGATCGAGGATGGAGTTTGCCAAATACTGGTATGGCCCAGACTATATGGTCATGACAGGCCTAAGGTGAAGGAGCTGGTGGATTACCTGAAGGCCAAAGAGAAGGTCGAAGGGGTGAGCCTAAAGATAGTCGTGGAGTCGTAGAGAAGAGTGGATATTGGTATAAACATGGCCCTGCCGCAAGGTGGGGTTTTTTGCGACATGTGTGATATACTTATGGGGTATAGATTGAGTTTATTTGGGCACGTTTAAAATTAAGTAGGAGAAAAAGATGAAAAAGTTGAGGTGCCCGGAGTGTCTTGATGGTATTGTCAGGCTCGTTACGGAACGTGACAGCACAATATGTGTTGAATGCCCCAAGTGTTGTTTATACGGGGCACGGTTGGGTAACTATGTTCAGACTGTGAGCGGTGGGCTCTACCGCCTGGAATACGACCGTAAAAACAAATACGATGTTTCATATGGTCCGGTATGGAGCGGGGAGCTGATTTTTCAGTCAGTTAGCTATGACAAAATTGAAGTCTCGCTAGACTTGGACGCCCCTACGGCCGCCATTCCGTTTTACAATTTCTTGAACGAACTGTTTGGTAACTGTGAGATATACCTTCGTCAAAATACACCGGAGACGATTTTTGCCGGATGTCCGCTTTGCGGTGAACATAAACAACTTGTCCTTGGTGGCACTACCCTCAGGTGCAATAAAATGCATTTTGAGGTCGGTCTTTGGATAGTGGCCGAGTCGCTTGTAGCCAAGGATGGGTTCGCTGTCAAGCATTTGTTTAACGGTAAGTTTTGGGTGAGTGGCTACGTCACACGCGGTGGAATCTTTGGTATTGGAAGCAAAAAGACTCCTATCGCTCTGGCTTTAGTGGAAGTTGTTAGAACTAGTGGTCGAAAGACAGTCATTGTTGTTCAGCCAGATACTGATACTGTGATGAGGCCGGATGTTTTTGAGACCAATCTTTGTAACTTACTCAATGTCCTCAAGACAATTGAGACCGAAGACCTCAAAGTGATTCGAATCAGGCCATAATTGGGTTTGTTTATATAGCTCTCCAGCGATGGGGAGCTTTTTGTGGCCGCTCCTTCACGAAATACTAATGTCAATTAGTTTTTTGAGGATAGTGTCTTTTGGCACTTCGAATCCTGGCATCCACTCGATTTCTTCATCATAAGAAATATCTATGTGATAGGCGAGCTGCTCACGGAATAAACGTGAATTAAAAAGCCCGGTACCAAAAAGCTCTTCGGCTTTGTCAATAATTTCCTGGAGAGAATGATGTTGGAAAATAAAGTATAAATCGGCGTAGTCTTTCCATTTGTTGCGCTGTCCCATGGCAAAAGCTTTCATCGCCCCAATCGTCAAGTCATCTGGCAGAGAAATAATTTTTTCAAAAAGGACAGGGTGAGAAATGGGATATTCGTATTGGAAAAAAGTAGTTTTGATACCATCGACGACGAGGGTTAATTCGCCAACGGAAGCGATATGGGTGGTGTTGATCTGATGCCGGGAGAGGATCCGACGGCGAATTTTTTCGTTATCGAACAAACTTGGGCTGAATAAATCAAAGTCGATGGAGCGGCGATGGCCGTATTGGAGTGCAAGGGCGGTACCGCCAACAAGATAGAAATCTGTGGAGAACTTTTGAATCAAGGGCAAAAGCTGAGTTTGCTCAGGCGTGAGAATATTTGGGTGCATAGCGGGCGAAGTAGTGCGAATAATAATTGCGAGCCAGTTTGTGCAGGTTAGATCGAGGTTGAGTGTTGTGCCAGGCGAAGAGTTTGGCCATTTTATCGATACCTACGATAGAGATCAGGCGCTGAGTTTGATCCCAAGTGCCGTAATTGAGCACGGCTTCGACCACGGAGAGGATGTTGAGAGTGTCGTAGGACTTGGTGTACCAGATGAGAGAAGGATCATCCCGGATGACATCCTGAGCGGCCTTTAATTGGTCGTCCGACAGACTAAACATGAATATATTATAGCAAAATTACGCAAAAATGGCTGATTCCCGTGTAAAATAGAGAGGTGTTTTCGGGGTGTAGTGAATCGGCTATCACGCTCCGTTCGGAACGGAGAGACACGCAGTTCAATTCTGCGCACCCCGACAATGTTTACGACCTATGTAATACAAAGTCTTAAAAATGGTCGGTTGTATGTTGGCTCGACAAATAATTTGACAAGAAGATTGGTTGAGCACAACTCCGGTGGTTCAATCTATACGAGAGCGACAAGACCTTTTGTGCTAGTTTACTCAGAAAAATTTAACACCAGGATTGAAGCAGTTAATCGCGAACTGGGGACTTGTGTTCCGGGCCAGAATCGAACTGGCGGCCTACGCGTTAGGAGTGCGTTGCTCTATCCACTGAGCTACCGGAACATGATTTATTAAAGATGAGATGCCCTGCCTGCCGGCAGGCAGGTCTATCCAGCTGAGCTACAACCTCAGATTGTCTACATCGACATGAGTGTATTTTACCTTTGGTGGAGTGAGATTGCCACAGTCGCCTAAGGCGACTTCGCAATGACGGACGACGGGGAAGACTATTTCAGGTCGAAGGAGATGAGATTGTAGGTATCCGGCTTTTGATTGATGTTCGTCAGCAAAATTAATTTACTGCCGTCAGGGGAAGAGGTAACGAAGTTGGCTAGCGGCTGAGCGTAAGAGATGTTGGTGAGATTGGTGGCGTCGTAGTCGGCGATGCTGAGACCCTCTAGGTTGGTGACGATGATTTGTTTACTGTTTGAGTACCAGGAAAGATTGGTAGTCAGCCGGCTGTCGGTCTGAGCCTTTAACTGATTCAGACTGGCGAGGCTAGCTGACGGCGTGGACGAGACAGCAGTAATCAGAGTTTTGAAAACGTTGGTGGATGGATCGGCGAAGGGAATAAGATAATTGGTGCCTTCCTTGAGATCAAAAACATAGGTGAGATTCTTTTGCAGAGATCTGGTTTCGGGAGTGGAATTGAGGTTCGGTAATAGCTGGCCGATATCGTTGGCTGGCAAATTGATATCGACGATGGGGGTATAAAAAACCTTTTCTTTGTCCGGTGAGAAGTAGACATTGATAGCTTTGTTCGTGAGGAGATCTACCAGTTGTCTAGGGTAGAGGTTGAGAGTGGGGAGGTTGATCTTGGCGTATTGATCTTGCCACTCACTAATAATTAAAGGCAGTCTAAGAGTGACGTCCGAGAGGGTGCGGGGATTCATACTTTTGGTAGACAACAAATAGGCAGAGGAGATCTGTCTGGTCGCTACGGCGGGTAAACCGGCTGGCAGGGTTTTTTGGACGGCTGGAGTGGTCTCGGTAAAGACGGCCAGAATCTGAGAGCTGTCCGGAGACCAGATGAGGATAGCCTTGGAGTAGTCTCTGAGGCTGTTTTCGGTGATCTGGAGATTGGACGAGCCTAAGAGATTGCCGGTGACGGAGTAGATGTAGAGACCGTTACTGGTGTCTTGAGGGGCGTTTTTCAAGACGTAGGCAATTTTGGTGTCGTCTAGATTGGCGGCGGGGTTGGCCACTTGGTAGAAGGTGAGCGGTGAGATGGCAGTAATGATCGGGAAGAGACGGGCATCGGCTGAGGTCACGAGCTCGGTTTTGACTGGTAGGGTCTTAATCCAGGGGTGAAAACCGTCTTTTTCGATCTTGACGGTGTAAGTACCCGGCAGAAGGTAGAGTTTATCATCAGTGACGGTGGTGAGCTTATCATTGATAATGACTCTAGCTGACTTAGGATAAGAGGTAATGTTTAGAAGGCCCGTGCCCGAGAGAGAGTGGTTTTGGAGGTTGGGGCGGTAGCCTTTGGCAAACTGAATGGCCACAAAGGTCCCGACCGAAAGGAAAATCACAATAAAAAGGTTGATGATGAGACGCTTGGATTTGGGATTTTTGGTCACACGACTATTATATATTATTGAGGATTTACTGGTAGAATTCTCTCAAATGGGATTTTCATTTTATAAAAAAATTGCTATCGATCTGGGGACAGCCAACAGCTTGGTCTATGTCGTAGGAGAAGGAGTGGTGCTAGAAGAGCCGACGGTGGTAGCCGTCTCGCTCAACGACGGTAAAGTTCTGGCGGTGGGGCACGAAGCTCAGAAGATGCTGGGACGAACTCCAGGCAATATCAAAGCCAGTAAACCAATGAAAGACGGAGTGATCGCCGACTACGCCGTGACCGAAGCCATGCTGAAGTATTTTCTGCGCAAAGTAGGCGCTTACGGCCTAATGAAGCCAGAAGTGATGATCTGTGTGCCTTCTGGAGTGACTCAGGTAGAGCGGAGAGCGGTGCTGGGGGCGGCTATGGAGGCTGGAGCCAGAAATGCTTATCTCATGGAAGAGCCCTTGGCCGCGGCCATTGGCGCCGGAGTGCCGATTACCGAGCCTTCGGGCAACATGGTCTTGGAGATGGGCGGGGGCTCGAGTGAGGCGGCGGTGATATCTCTTGGTGGTGTGGTCACCTTTAAGAGTGTCAGAGTGGCTGGAAACAGGGTTGATGAGTCGATCTCCAAATATGTCAGACGAAAACACAACTTAGTTATTGGGGAGACGACGGCTGAGAATATCAAGATGAAGATCGGCTCAGCCACACCGGTAGCCAAGGAGGAGCTCATGGATGTCACCGGACGTGACAGCATTACCGGACTACCAAAACAGGTGAGACTGTCATCCAACGAGATGTATGAAGCCATGAGAGAGCCACTAGGGAAGATCATTCAGATGATCAAGACGGTCATGGAGGAAGTGCCACCAGAGTTGTCTTCAGACATTATTGATAAGGGAATTGTGATGAGTGGCGGGACGGCCCTACTACGAGGATTTGATCGATTGATTACTCAAGAAACTGGTGTGCCGGCCTTTGTAGCAGAGGATCCACTGAGGTGTGTAATAAAAGGTATTGGGATAGCCATTGAGAACCTGGATGTTTATGCTAGAAGCATAAAGAAGTAGTAGGTAAGATACTCTGTATCAAGCAAAAAGATCTTAGTTATCAGACAGTACGTTGTAGTGATAATTTATAGTTTGAGATTGAAGTACGAATTTGCATGAAATATATATGAGTTATAGAAGTAGATGTTGTCCTGGTAGATAATATTTATTATATTTACCGAGTAAATTGAGGAGATAGAAGTTAAAGATTTTGACCTGTAGGGACTGGACCTATCGGGGATGCGTCGGAATGACGGTTGTCTTTCTTGTCATCCTGAGCGAAGTCGAAGCCTGCCTGCCGGCAGGCAGGGATCTCGCTCCATTACGGGTGGAGGGAGATCTCTCCACTCATTTCATTCGGTCGAGATGACGATGTCTGCAGGGCCTGACTCGAGTATACCCCCTGTGGTATGTGAATAATATCGTTAATCATGCTTTTTATACTCTATGGGGGTATGGTATATTTTGCATCTCAGTCACAGAGATGGGGATTTTTTAGGCTGATAGGCTATGGTTGGGTGAACTGGGGTGAGAAAAGTAGTTTTAATGGTCTGAAATTTTTGGAAAAAACTAGGCTTGAGTTGATAAACTATCCGCGGTTTAAACTAAGGTAGTTTTATTAGATTTGAGGAGAGAGTTTGACAAAGGAGAAGAAGGTGATGACCAAAGAAATATCCTGGGCCAGAGATTGGGGGAGTTTTGAACGATTTAGGAGACGGTATGGGTCGGCAGATACTTGACAACAAAAGGGGAGAAAATGGTGATTTGATTGTCCGTCGCACTAGATCATCAGTGTAGTAGATATGGGATGAAAGTATGTAATGTTTTGTAACTCAGGTAAATTAAAAAACTACTGACTGAGAGCGATTGTAGTATAAACTATAAGTTTTATAGTCTGTGGCCTTGTTTTATAGTATAAGTTGTATTTTAAGTAGGTATTTTGGGTAGTAAAGATGTTCGATATGGTATAAATAGTTTGGTTAGTTAATATAGGTATGTATCCTAGTAGAGTAGTTTATAGCTTTAGTATCTGTTATTTAGTATAGGTCTAGTATGAGTATCTTATAAGTAGATAGTTTGAGGATGTTTTGAGACATTTTTTGGGCTTTATAGTGTTCATTATCGAAGTATGGCCAGTTTTTAAGAGGCAAAATCGGTCTTTTGACTGGCAAAAAGGGTGTTCGTATAGGACTAAAGGTAGATAATGCTTACTTGGCAGATAAAGGGTAAGAGTGATAGTTTTGTGCCTGGAGTTAGACCCGCCTGCCGGACGGGCAGGTCTCAGTTCTCAGTTGGGGGGTGACAATATACAATAGTATATATGAGATCAAGGGTTTTGGGACTACCGGTAGATATTTTAAGTAGATCTGCGACCGTGGAGAAGATTACCGGCTGGCTAAAACAGCCTGGTCGCCGACCGAGAATGGTGGTAACGGCGTATAGCGAGTTTTTTGTATCGGCTCAAAAGGATCAGGCTTTTGCGGATATCATTGAAAAGGCCGACCTGATAACTCCGGATGGGGTTTCGGTGTTGGCGGCGGTGAGGTATAACCAAAGAACTCAAGGAATCAAGAACTCAAGAACTCGAGGCAGGGTGGTTAAGTTGATGGCTGAGGGGTTGAGGGTGGGAGGAAGGATCTTGAGAAACGACCTGGGGGAGACTGTGACCGGAGTTTGGCTATTTTCAGAACTGACCAGATTAGCCGAAAAGCGGAATTGGAAGGTATTTTTGCTTGGTGGTTGGGGTGAGGTGAGCTTACGAACCTCCAAAATGCTTCTAGAACGGTTCCCAAACCTTCGGGTGGCGTATGACGCGGGTGAGAGCCGGGTGGGGACGGACAGAGTGGTAGATGAGCGGGTGGTCCATAAAATAAATGCTTTTAAGCCAGACCTACTTTTTGTGGCATACAATCCGGTCAAACAAGAGAAGTGGATCGCCTCACACCTTGCTCGGCTGAAAGTTGGGGTGGTGATGGGAGTAGGTGGTACCTTCAATGAGTATCTGGGAGACTTCAAAGCCGCACCAGTTTGGATGGAGAGAGTAGGTCTCAAGTGGCTGTGGAGAATGATAGTGGAACCAAAGAGGCTTGGAAGAATTTTTCGGGCGGTGGTGGTTTTCCCTTGGCTAGTTTTTGTTAGG
>JAGVOE010000071.1 GCA_020052895.1 Candidatus Woesebacteria bacterium | reverse complement strand
GTCCAGAGTTGCGTTGAGGGGTAGGTGTGAGGGAGCAGTCAGGACAAGCTGACCAACGGCAGGCTGGCCGTGGCTCAGCCACTCGGGAAGATAGTCCTTCATAGTAGTGATGAGGGTGGTCGGGTATTGGGCGGCGATCTGGGAACGAACCAGGTGCTCGAGACGGTCTGGGCAGGCGATAACAAAAAAGGTGGTTTGGTTGAGGTTTACAATTTCCAGAGAGATAGTTTCAAAAGTACCCAACAGACGCTCCATAAAACCGGCTTTAAGTGATGACTTAAGCGAGCCCAAAAACTCAATCAGAGCAGCCTGACCAACCAAAGAATCCTTGGCGGGGCGAATCTGTAAAACAGAGTATTTGGGGGCAGCCATAGATTAAGTATATAAAAAAACTAAGCCGTGGACGGAGCAGAAAGAATACTTTGGCCGGGGCGACGAGCTTCGGTAGCGATGATTTTGACTTCGGAAAAAAGAACATTCTCGATGGTGAGGCCACTCTCTTTAAATAAATCATTCAATTCCTGCTTGAGCAGAGTCTCAATTTGAGATCGCCCTGAGCCTATCTCTTGGGAGTTATACTTACTAAAAGCGGCGGCAATCCGACTTCTAGAATAAGGGCGAATGACCTTGGAAACGAAGTTGTCGCCGATGTTTTCCCAAAGAAGAGGGGCATTGGCTTTGTCTAGACGGAAAAGAATGGAGCCTTCGATGGAGATGGTGCGGTTGTCTTTGGTGGTGGCTATGACTGGCTCGTCCCCAAGAGTTTCTTTGACAGAGAGATCAAAGCCGTGCCTAATGGTGTATTCAAGAACCTGAGCGTTGAAAAGCTTGGCAATCTGCCAGAAGGGAATCTTGAGATGGAGACCTGGTCCCCAGACCCGCTTTAGAACCCCAGCCCCCCGATCGTAGACACAGGCCACATGTCCGGGTGGAACGGAGATAAAGAAGCCGCCAACGACTTCGTCGACCAGAAAAGAAACTACGAGTTTATCAAAATCAGCCATAGCTTGGTTGATTATATCTTCTTTTGGGTGGAAGGAGTAGTCTCATTGACAGAGTTGTGCCTAAAGGAGTAAGTGAGGAAAAGAATTTGCTTGATAAGTCGAAGAATGATCCCAAATGCCAGTGAAGTAATAATAAAGACTTTCTTGCCGGCAGGCAGAAACATAAAGATAAGAAAGCTAAAAACAGGAAGGAAAATGACCAGTGATACAAAATCTTTGCGAGTAGGCTTGACGGGGGAAAAATAAAGGTGAAAAATCTCGCTTAGAGCAATCATGAGAGACTGAATCAAATTAAGAATGCTGTTGGTGTGAGAAAGATCGTAGAGACCCATAAAGACGAGATTGATGGGCCGGTGAACAGCGGGCATAAAGTCGTAGATTAGATGCATGTCGGCACCTTCCAGTCCGGTGGTAAAGATCCGGTAGAGAATGAGAATGATCATAACTTGGATGGTGATAGTAAAAACTTCCGAGAAAATGGCTTTGGGACTTTGGCGCATAATCTGGCGAATGGCTTCCTTTTGCCGGACAGGATCAGCGGCAAATTCTTTTTTGATTTGTTTGACTTTTTGGGAGACTTGGAACTTGTCTTCGTCTGATTGCTCGCCAATAAGATCAAAGGGCAAGAGAATTAATCGGACAGCGACGGCAAAAAGAATGACAGCCACACCCATGTCCGGAGAAGGTAAAATGAGTCCGGTAAACCAGTAAAGGCCTACCAGTATGTTGAAGAAGGGCTGGTAGATATAAAGGGTAAAGAAGTCCATAGATAAGTTATTATATGTTGTTTGTTCTTTTTAGGTAACGGTTTAGCTGGCCAGAAAAATCGGTGGTGTGGAGAAAGGCGGCGTGAGGGTTGACGGTTTCGGTAGTTTTCTTGGGGTACATGTATATAAACTGAAAAACAAAAAAAATCAAATTAAAGGGGGCGAAGAGGAGTTGAATGATGGAGTGAGATTCCTCCACTCGTTTCACTCGGTCGGAATGACGACGGCTAGTTGGTAAGACTAGGGAGGTGTAGGCATTGGCAAGATACTTTTTGGTCCATAAGTTGGCTTGCAAAAAACGCTGGTAAGTATCTCCCCTATCCAATAGAGGCTTGATTTGAAGAACTTCGTGGGCGGTATAAAGTGACCTTTTGGTAAGAGGGACGGCCAAGGAGAAGGTGTCTAGCCAAAGGTTGGGGCAGAAAGCATCAGGAGCGTGAGTGTGATCTTCTTGTGGGTGCCGACGACGAAAGAAGAGCGAGATAAGAACAATAACTAAGGGTCGAACAAGCCAAAGGGTATGAGGTGCAGTAATAAAAAGTAGATCGATATCGTCATTCTTTTGGGCGTTGTTGGCGGCAACCGAACCGGTAAGGGCGACGAGCCTCAAACCAGGAAGATATTTCAATATCTTAAGTAGTTTCTGGGCATGAATAGTTTTTTGATTTGAGTGGTAAGTGGTTTGTGCTCGAAGACGCAGAACTGATGATGTGGGCTGGTCCGAGAGAAAGGACTCTAATTTATGGTGAGAGACCAGGCGGGGGTAGATTAACCAACGATGTATCTCTGCCGGAAGGAGAGGAAAACGGAAGAAAGAGGCATAAGAGATGGTGTGGGAAACGGCACGCTGAAGAGACATCTTAGGGTGTAGGAGAAGGAGTGGGGGCGGCGACAAGCCCGTACTCAGAAAGAACCTGAGCAAATCCCTGGCCAAGGGCTTCGACGACCTTGGGGGTTTCTTGGCGGGCAACGATACCGTTAACAGCGTCTTCCAGGTACTTGATCAAACGAGAATTGAGAGCGGTCGGAGAGTCTTGCGTCATAGAGGCAGTGTAAAAGCTTTTAGCGGAAGGAAGACTTAAGACAAAGGGAGCAATGACCGGATTTTTACTGGCGGTCTCAGCAACAATCTTGTTGGCTGGCGGCTGAGGAAAGCCTCGATCGGCGGTAGCAGCATCAAAAAGTATTTGTTGAGCTTCGGCTGAAGCCAAAAAACTAACAAATTTCCAGGCCTCTAGAGGATGCTCTGTATTTTTGGCTACCCCTTCAAACCAGATTGAGGCCCAGTTGACTGGATCGACGTCAGGGAGCTGAGGGACGGGAACTACTTGCCAGGAAAGGGAGGGATTGATGGCCTTAATATCTTTGGCCTTCCAGCTAGGAGCGATGATCATAGCCACCTTTTCGTTGGCAAAAGCAACGGTGGAAGGAGGCATGGTGTCGTCCCAGAGGGCGTGCTTGGTAACAAAATCGGTGTAGTAAGTGAGAGTAACTGCCACCTCGGGACCTTGAATGTCGGTGAGAGAGACTCCTGCTTGAAGCAGCATCAAGGAAACAATATCCGGCCAATTTTCAACATTGGTCGTATTTCCGAGAGCAGCACCAGCTCGAGTGAGTTTGCCGGTAACAGGATCGGCTTCTTTGACGGCTTTGGCAACAGTAAGGAGATCTTCCCAGGTTTTGGGGGGCTCAAGTTGTTTTTGCTGAAGCATAGCGGTGTTGATAAACAGACCGAGCCCTTCAGCCACCATAGGAGCGCCATATACTTGATTACTAGCCATTAACAGCTTACCAACAATAGGATAAAAGTTGGTAGTTAGCTCGGTGGCGGAGAAAGTGTTGGGAGGGGCCGGAAGTAGGTAAGTAGCAAATAAGGGCAGCCAGGTGGTGTGTAATCGAACAACGTCTGGCGGATTGGGGCTTCCTAGGGCAGTTCGGAGACGATCCTGATAGTCCTGAGACGACTGAAGTTGGTAATTAATTTTAATATTGGGGTTTTTAAGCTCAAAAGCGTCGATAACTGGCTGCATGACCGAAAGAGGCTCCCAAAGCCCAAAATAGCTCAGAGTGACGGCTGGAGAAGGAGAAACAGAAGTCGGAGAACTCTCTTTGCCTCCGGCAAAAATTCGAAAAAGAAGATAAGAGATTAGACCAATGACCAGCAAACCGATACCGATAGGAAGTATTAGTCTGGCCAGTGAGGCCTTGATAATAGGAGGAGTAGCAGGAGAGGGCGGCTGATAGCCTGGGGGCGGCGGAGCGGCATCGGAAGGGGCTGACAAGGGGGGCATGCCCAAAGATGGAGAGGGCGCCGGTGGAGCTAGAGGTGAGGAGATCGGCCCCGAAGTAGAAGTGGAAGGTCCGGGAAGAGGAAATTGGTTGTCCATTGGTTATATAGTCAAGTTAAAATGTAAGAAGCACCGACGGTGTTATAGATAAAGTATAGCAAGAATGACAAAATTAAAATATATCCTAGGAGTAATCATAGTTCTCTGTCTCATGGCTCTGGCCATAATCACCGGTTATAGTTTGGCCTTTCGAAAATTAATTTATCCCAGAATAAAAATTGCCGGAATTGAAGTGACCGGGACGAATAAAGAAGAGGCACTGAGATTGGTGTCGACTTATTTCGAGACTAAGCCGAACCAAGTCGTACTGATGGCCGAGGGTAAAGAAGTTGCCAATTTAAATAGCATAAAAGTAGAATGGGATGATTTGTGGGCCGTCGACCAAGCTTTGGGTATAGGTCGGAGCGGTAATATTCTGACTAAGATCTCGGAACAAGTGAAGACTTTAGTCAATGGAGCGGAGATAACGGTACCGGTAAGGTTAGACAGAACAGAGCTTAGAGACCTGATCGAGGAACTGGCCGACAAAGAAGATCAGCAACCTGTTTGGCCGAAGCTCGTGAGAGAGGGCAAAGAAGTAAAAGTGATATTAGGAAAAAATGGGGTGGAAATCAAAAAAGATGATTTAACAACCGAAGTTCTAGCCAAACTGGCACTACCTGGACGACACGAGATTAAACTTCCAGAAATGATTGTGGATACAAGTATTAATAGCAAGACCGTGGCCGTAGCCATGGCGGCGCTTAATAAATGGGGGGACAAAAAACTGACCTTAAGATTTAGAGATTACCAAAAAACTCTGAGCTTTGACGAAATAATGACTCTTTTTGGCCTCACTAATGAAACAATTGACGTGATCCATTTTGAAACTATGGTAAATACCATTCGACCGGCAATTGAAGTGGAGCCAAGAGACGCGGTTTTCATTTTTGAAAACAATAAAGTGAACGAGTTTAAGCCCGAAGTGATTGGAGCGACGATTGACATTCCAAATTTTAAGGAAAAGCTGGCCGAAGCCCTTTTGGCGGGAGAAGAAAAAGAGCTTGAAATACCGACCATTCTCACGTATCCCAAGATTAGGACCGGGGATATCAATAATTTGGGAATTAAGGAACTAATAGGCTCCGGAAAGTCGACCTTTTTTCATTCGATTCCTGGTCGCGTATTCAATGTCAATCTAGCCGCCTCGAGAGTAAACTGGACTTTGGTAGCGCCGGGAGAAGAATTTTCTTTTGTGAACGCGGTGGGTGATATTTCCAAAGCCACCGGTTATCAAACGGCTTACATTATCAGCGCCGGGAGAACCGTGTTGGGCGACGGTGGCGGTGTTTGCCAGGTGTCGACAACGACTTTCCGAGCGGCTCTCGACGCCGGTTTACCAATCACGGAAAGAAAAGCACATGCTTATCGAGTCGGGTATTACGAACAGGATAGCCCTCCGGGGATTGATGCCACGGTCTACTACCCGACGGCCGATCTAAAATTCCTAAACGATACCGGAAACTACATTCTGATTCAAGAAGAAGTTGATACCAAAAAACTGGCCATGAAAGTCAATATTTATGGCACGAGTGATGGACGAAAATCCTCACTTTCGGCGCCAAGGATTTCCAATCAATCAGCTCCCCCTCCAACGATGTACATCGATGATCCAACTTTACCTCTGGGAACGACAAAGCAAGTTGATTGGTCGGCTTGGGGAGCGAAGGTGGTGTTCGATTATAAAGTCGTGAGAAACGGTGAAAGTATTTATGAGAAAACCTTCGTCAGTAATTATCAGCCTTGGCAGGCAATTTATCTCAAGGGGACGGGCGATTTGGCCGCTAGGTGAGATATAACTTTTATTGCCGGCTTGAAGATATATCTTTGTTTGAAATGGTTCTAGGACCGGTTGACCCTGGAAACTTTGTTCGATAGGCCTCATGTGTCTTCCAGTTTTCAGGAAAACCCGGATGATAATTACGTTTGTCTGAGGGCACTTCGTCTCTCTCCATTACCTCCTGCCAGCCTGTTAGGGGAAGTACCGGTAACATGCTCGAAATTTGACCCGATATAATTACACAATTGATCTTGATCCCTCTTTTCCTTGCAATATACAGTCTGTGCGCACCATCGACGACAACCGGAATTCCATTATAGGGAGATTCCTCCCAGACTTCTAGAATTGGTGGGCAGATAAGATTGTTTTCATCAATCTTTGCGATGCCTCGAAGATTGAAGATATTTATTCCTTGAGATGATAATTCTATGTCTAGGGCTTCAATAATATCCAAATGACTCCGTAACACATATTTTGCCGTCGGAAGTATCTTTTCAGGATCTATCAACTCCTGAGTGATGTCAGCATATTCATATGGTTTAGGCATACCATAGCGAATGAGTTTATCATCGGTATTTAGAAAAATTTTTTCATGTAGTAGCTCTCCCAACATAAAACTACCGTCAAGGTCATCGACATAGCGGTGTTTGATTATTTCGGCCATAAGGGAGATTTTATACCACAGAACGGTCATATAGTCATTGGGGTAGAGTAAAATTAGCCTTATGAAAGTGTTGGCCATAGAATCTACTTGCGATGAAACGGCGGCGGCGGTAGTAGAGAGCTTTGGATCTGGGGTGAGGGTTCTCAAAAATATAGTGGCCAGCTCGGTGGAGATGCACGAGAAATACGGCGGAATTGTGCCGGAGGTGGCGGCCAGAGAACAAGTCAAGAGTATTATTCCGGTGATTACCGAGGCCATGATAGGAGAAGAAATCGACGCGGTGGCGGTGAGTTACGGACCGGGGCTAATAGGAAGTTTGCTAATCGGTGTGGAGACCGCCAAGGTACTAGCCTGGGCTTGGAGAAAGCCACTTTGGCGAGTAAACCATATGGCGGCGCATGTGTTGGCGAATTGGATAGTTGGAGAAAGAACTCAAGAACTCAAGAACTCAAGAACTCAAGATATTGAAAATTTCTACGATATTCCCCATCTGCCGGCAGTGGGTCTCGTGGTAAGCGGAGGACACACAGACTTAATTCTGTTAGAAAGTCTAACGAACTGGACCTGGATTGGAGGGACAAGAGATGACGCAGCCGGAGAAGCTTTTGACAAGGCGGCCAGACTACTAGGACTACCCTACCCTGGTGGGCCGGAAATGGATAAAGCGGCAAGTCAAGTGACCGATGAAGCTTGGAAAGCAAACAAGAATTTATTTAAATTACCGAGACCCCTGATCCATGACCCGGGGCTGGACTTGAGCTTTTCCGGTATCAAGGCCGCGGTGGCAAGGATGGTGGAAAGCAAAGAATTTAGGGAATGGATCCCCGATCAGGTCGGGGATGACACTAACGTTGATGAATTAAGGAAAAACATTTTGGCAAGAGAATTTAGTGAGGCAGTGACTGAGGTGCTGGTTAAGAAAACTTTGATGGCGGTCGAGAAGTTTAAGCCAAAAAGTGTCATTTTGGCCGGTGGGGTGGCGGCCAATAAAGGGCTTAGGGAAACCTTACGGGGTGAAGTGGAAAAAACTGGAGTTGGTTTTTTTGTGCCGGAGTTAAAGTACTGTGGTGATAATGCAGTTATGGTAGGCGCGGCGGCAATATTGCGGCCCGAGATTGCAGGAGCCGATTTGAAGTCGGAACCAAGCTTGGCGGTTGTTTAGAGTCCGTTATCCTTTTGGTTGGGTTGACCAAATTAGAAATATTTTTTTGGAGAAGGCTCCTCTTTTTTTCTTTTTTTCTATTTGATCTCTGACGACTTCACTAAAAGAAATTTTGTAATGAGAGGAGATAGATTTTATTAACTGCAGAACATCCGCTAACTCGTTTAGTATTTTTCCTTGAGATGCTTTAGAGAGCTCTTTTGATTCTTCGACAAGTTTCTTTTTAAGCTCTTTCTCGTACTCAACATCATCCAGTACTCTAGCTTCATATGTATTACCGGATTCTTTGATTATTTCAGGGATTCTGTCTCGGACAAGTTTTTTGTGATTGTACTTTTCCATCTATAGCTGAATGTAGCACCTTAGATGATAAAATCAAGATGCAAATGCAGAAAAATTACGACCATAAATTATACGAGGAGGAGATTATTAAGCGATGGGAGGAGGCCGGTATCTTTAAGGCCAGAAATGACACAGCTAAAAAACCTTTTACCATTGTTCTGCCACCACCAAATGCCAGTGGGAAAATGCACACCGGAAACGTGCTGATGATCGCCATTGAAGATATTTTGATCAGGTGGCATAAAATGAAAGGTGAGGAAACTCTGTGGATTCCGGGAACTGATCATGCCGGTACGGAAACACAGATTACCTTCGAGAGAGAGCTAAAAAAACAGGGAAAATCGAGATTTAGCTATAACCGTCAAGATTTTTACGAAGAGGTGTGGAAGTTTGTCCAAGCCAACAAAACTCTGGTTGAGGGACAGATTCGGCGAATGGGGGCGGGTGTAGACTGGTCAAGAAATAAATTTACCTTAGAGCCGGAAGTCGTCTCCTTGGTATGTAAGACATTTGAAAAACTTTACCAGGACGGACTTGTTTATCGTGGTGACTACATGGTTAATTACTGCCCAAAGTGCGGAACAACTTATGCTGATATCGAAATTAACCACATAGAAAGAGTAGATCCTTTGTACTACATAAAATATGGATCTCTAGTGGTGGCGACGGTAAGGCCGGAGACTAAATTTGGTGACACGGCGGTGGCGGTAAATCCAGCCGATACCCGATATAAGGACTGGATTGGAAGTGAAATTGAGGTTGAGGGTTTGAGTGGAAAATTTAAATTAAAAGTAATTGGAGATGAGTTCGTGGACCCTAAATTTGGAACCGGAGTGGTGAAGGTGACGCCGGCTCACGATCCAAATGACTATGAGATGGGCAAAAAACATAACTTGGCAACAGTAAAAGTAATTGAACTAAACGGAAAATTGACAGAGGTGGCGGGGAAATATGCTGGCCTATCTGTTTTTACAGCTAGAAAACAAGTAGTTGATGACCTTAAGGCAAAAGGACTAATAGATAAGGTGGATGAACACTATTCTCACTCGGTAGCGGTTTGTAAGGCAGGTCATGATGTTGAGCCGACGATATTACCCAATTGGTTTGTAAAAATGGACTCTCTCCGGAAACCGGCTTTGGAGGCTGTTAAAGAAGGCCGGGTCAAAATATATCCAAAGTGGAGAACTCTGACCTATATCAGGTGGATGGAGAATATACATGACTGGGCTATCTCTAGACAAAATATTTGGGGTATTAGAATTCCTGTTTGGTACAGTTCAAAGGAGAACCCAAATCTGATCGTATCTTTTATAAATACTGATGGAACCGTGGTGAATGGACGACTGGCCGAATTACTCAGGAACTATACTTTGGAGGATATCAAGAAGGGCCTACAGGTCTTAATGGCGCCGGCAGAGTCAAAATATAAGATAAGTGTCGAGAAGCCTAGTGAGGATTGTTTACAAGAGACAGATACTTTTGACACCTGGTTTTCTTCCGGACAATGGCCACTGGCGATTCTTGGCTACCCGGAGTCGGAGGATTTTAAGTATTTTTATCCCACAAATGTGCTGGAGACCGGATGGGAAATTCTTAGCAAATGGGTTTCCAGAATGATGATGCTCGGAATTTATCTGACTGGAGAACCACCCTTTAAGAACGTCTATTTACACGGTATTGTTAGAGCTCTTGACGGACGAAAGATGAGTAAAAGCCTAGGCAATGTAATCAATCCAGAGGAATATATTGATGAATTTGGAGTTGACGCTCTACGTATGGGGCTGGTGGCCGGAACGGCGACAGGTAAGGACTTTTCTTTTCCACGAGATAGAATCGTGGGCTATAAAAAATTTGCTAATAAGCTGTGGAATGTGGCCAGATTTATTGAACCTGTGCTCGCCGCTAAACAGAGCTCAGACTCTTCAACCAATGAAGATGACCAGTGGATACTACATGAATTAGAGTTAGTGATAGAAAAAGTAGATTCTAGTCTTGAAAAGTATAGATTTGCTGAGGCAGCTGAAATCCTCTATGAATTTATTTGGCACAAATTGGCTGACGTATATCTAGAAAAAGTGAAGGATCGTCGAGAGGAAGCTTCACAGACACTGAGCAAGGCGCTAGATATTTGTCTAAGACTCTTGCACCCATTTATGCCGTTTGTAACCGAAGCAGTGTGGAAGGAGGTCTTTCTCGATGAAGGACTATTGATCTCACAAGAATGGCCAGAATCTAAATAGTTCCAGATGGATCCCCGCATTCGCGAAGATGACAGCTTTATTCTGTTTTGGGAGCTTCGGCGGGAGTTTCACCTTCGGTAGGCGCGTCCTCGGCAGCAGGAGTTTCACCCTCAACCTCGGCTTCAACCACCTCGGTCTCCAAAGGCTCTTCTTCTTTCTGGGGAGCTCCAATAGCCACGACTACTTTTTCTGGGTCGGTGACAATGATGACCTCTGAGGAAACTTTGGCGTCTGAAACCTTGAAGTGGTCGCCGATGGCAGTCAGGGTAGAGATGTCAAAGACTAGATTCTCAGGGATATCGGTGGGTAGGGCCTCTACTTCAATTTCGTGAAGATTGACATCTAGAACGGCTAGACCGTCTTTGACCAACTGATTCTCACCGATAACTTCTACTGGAACATTGGCGCTGACCTTTTCTTTAAGATTTACTTGATGAAAATCAATATGTAGTCTTTGGCCAGTAACTGGATGATTGGTAAGAGCTTTGATTAGAGTAGGACGCTCCTGGTCTTCATTTTGGATTTTGAGCCAGATAAGACTGGTTTCCCCTGCCTCTTTGTAGACACGAGCAAAATCGACAGCGGTGACTTGAACGGCCTGGCTTTTGACAGTGTGGCCGAAGACGTTGGCGGGGACAATTCCTTGGCGACGGAGTTGTTTGACCTTACTACCAGTAAGGAGACGTTTTTCAGCTTTGAGGACAAATTTGTTCATGAATGGTATTGTAGCCGATTCGAAAGCCCTTCTCAACCTCTAGCGGCTTTTTGGCTCGAAAATAAGGCCAAAGGCGGAGGTTTGTGGGGAAAGTAGATACTGATAGCCTTGTGGGGTAGAAGTAGCCGGAGCGGTAATTAGAGTGGCTCTAGCTAGATCGGGGGTGTTAATTTGAAGTTGGACTTCCCCATCGCCAGGTAAGATACCTGGCTGACGATACTCAGTGAGAGAATAAGCAAAGGGTAAGGTGAGTCTTTGAGACAGAGGGGTACGGAAGCTAATTTGCAGGTGATTGTCAACATTAAAACGGAGATGAACGGGAATTTGGTATCTGATCAGTTGATTGTCAACTTGGCTTAGAACAGAGTTATGGGGAATATCTTGACCGTTTACTTGAATTTGCTCCAGGGTTGAGTTTGCTGGAGTGTAGATTTGAACAATCTCGTTTAGATCTCGATTTAGATTGGAGGTAGCACCGATAAAAATATAATCAACGAGATACTGGTGAAGAATATCGGTCTCGGAGAACGATATCTGATGGGTTATCTTTTTCTTGAGATCTGACCCTACAGGAACGAGGGAAAAATTTGATTCGTTGAAGTAAGTAGTTTGCGAGATACAGTTGGCCACACTAGCCACAGCGACGTGGCAGGTATGAGGATAAACCCCGCCAGAGTAGGATTGGTCGACGATGACTTTCTCAATACTATGATCAGCGGTCCAGAACAGAATTTGATTTTCTAGTGACTGTTTGGCAATTACTCGACCTAGTGTAGCTAAGGAAAGCTGGTGACCAACCACTTGGTCTAGATAATGATTTATTAATTGAAGGTAGAGTGGGCTGGGTGAGGCTGCTTTTAGCTCATTTCTAAAGATCTCTTTGGTAATTGGCTGACCGTTTAAGATATCTCCTTGCTTTTCCTGGAGAATTTCGGCGATAAGGCTGTCGTTAACCGCTACGATAACGTCTGGTCTGAACTTTAGTGACTCCTCGAGTATGGTGGCGAAGTTTGGAGCAGTAACAGTAAAGTCTGGGTTGTAGTTTAGGTCTCTAGTTTGCCACTTGTCTGAGCCGGTATAGAGATTGATAAGTGGCGGAGCGAGGGGAGACTTGGCAAGCAGAGAGTCTATTTCGGAACTAGTATATAGATGGCGAGAAACAACTCGTCCATGATCAAGAACCAGAGCCAGTAGATAGTCTACCGCTCCGCCAGTACTTCTTATTTCGCCACTATTTTGAAAGAGAAAGACAATGTTTTTGTAGCTGTCCCCTGCTAGAAAGGCCGGTATCAGCTCGACTGATTTAATGAGCTGAGGAATTTGTTGTTCAAGAAGTGAGATGTTTTGAAACTCGGAATTCTCCTGGAGTTTTTTGGCTAGTATGTCGGGTAGGCGGCCGCCCTTGGTTAACAAACGAATTTGAATGAGATTTTCGTATATTTGACTGAGGTTGGAACCAAGAGCTAAACTAGCGTCGGCATAGTCTAGGGTTAGATTTTCTTGACCAATGGAGTAATAAATTTTTTCTGATAGAAGGTAGGTTTGTTGGAGATTTCCCAGGCTTGATTGAGTGTAATGCAAAAAGGCAAATAGATTATGATTTTTTTCATGAAAGGCCGGAGCCAGGGCCGAAAATATGGGAGAGACCAGCGCATAGGTTGACTCCCCTACTTTTGTTAGTAGTACTGATTTTTTTAGCTGTTTGACGGAGTCGGTTATTTTTTCGTTGCGAGTCAGAACCATGGATTTTTCAAGGCTAAGGAGCGAACCAAAAGTAAAACCAAGATAGCAAACGCTTAGAATAAAATAGATAGCGGTGACGACAAGGAGAGTTGTTTCCACCGTCCTTTTGAGGAGCTCTTTGGACGTCTCGACTATTTTTTTTTCCTTTTTGTTTGAGTTAAGAAACTTCTTTAGAAGGAGAATAATTTGTTTTGTTTTTTGAAATACCGGAATGGACCGCTTTTTCGCACTCACCTCCTCCTGATGTAGTCTGGACAGCAGGAGTGAGTGGTCTTCAGCCAGACGGGTAATCGCTGATTTTAGCTCAAGTGTAAAGTCGACCACGGGTTCCCAATTTAGACTGGCTCGCGACTGATTTCCCAGCGTGCTAAGGTCCGACCCCATGTCGTTGGCGCCGGTGGTTTCGATGTCGAAGCCATCGCGAGAGTCGTCTAGACTTTTTTGAATTAGATAGGCCAGGTCGAGATCTCTGAGGCCGTCCCCAATCAGCCAAAACTCCTTGCCAGCAGTACCGGATAGAAACATGGTTTTTTGCAGTCCAGTAAGTAAATCTTCGTAGCTTAGTGGGTAGATTAGGTTTTCTCCCTTGCTAGATACCTGGGTTTTTTTATCCACTAAGCTACTTAGAATGTGTTTTTCTAGCCAGACACCGGAGTCCAGAAGGTGACCGTGATAGAGATCTTTAGTGATAACCAAACGATGAATAGGATTGGTGGCGGCGAGCTGCTGTAGTAGCTGGGAGAAGTAGATGTTTTTCTCCGAGTCTAATCTTTGTCCGTGAGCAAGAACCACGGTCAATCTTTGCTTTTGCAGACGACAGTCTTCATAAATCTCAATTACTTTTTGAGTAATATCACCGAGATATTGATCTAAGTCGATGACTATGATGACATACGGGTAGCCGGAGCTCTTTTTGTATTCCAGATATTTGAGAGTGTGAGGGCTGGAGGGGTTAAGAAAAACTTTTTTTAGTAGGGGGTTGTTACTCCAAATTCCGATTTTTGCAACCACAGTAGACATACTTTTAGTATAGCTGATGAAGGTTTTGGTCTTTTGCTCGTGATCTGTTCTTACGTTTTTGATGTTTAGTTTTGAGTTCGGTTTATTTTTTTTGTTAGGCTGATAGTATGACTTTTCTTGTAAGTACGTTCTCCATGTGAAAATTTAATCTTAGGTGTAATTAGAGTTATCCACACAATATTTGAACGCAAAAACGTCCAGTCAATTATTTACTAATCCGTGAAAATTTTCCTTTGGAGTTATTTTATGGATTTCCGCGGAGGGTGGAAGGACTAGACTATTGCTTGTCGAGGGCTTCGTTTACCAATCTGTCGGCTTCTTTATTTTTATCTCTTAGGACGTTGATGAAGGACATTAATTTTATCTGACCAGTCTGTCGAAGACTTTGGCTAAGATCAACAATTTGTTTTCTGAGTAGCTGTAGGTGTGGCTGTTTTACTTTATAGGTGCCAGTGATCTGCTTGACGATTAGCTCTGAGTCTAGAGTAAAGCGAATTTTTTCGGCTGATATTTTTTCTGACTCGATGGTTTGTAGAGCCCGAAGAACGGCAGTGTACTCGGCGACATTGTTGGTAGTGGCGCCAATTTTTTCGGAGAGGGCAAAGACTTGCTGGCCGTTGGTGCGAGCCAGAACGCCGATGGCCGCTGGTCCGGGATTACCTCGAGAGCCACCGTCGGTATTGATTTCGAGAAGGTCGATGATTTTGGACATAGGCCTATCCTACAACAAAATGGCGCTGGCGAGAAGAAGAATTAGCTTGTTTTGGGGTAAGGTCCACCAGTAGTGATCAAAGGTGCCGGTGATAGTTATTAGAGCCAGAAGGCCAGCAAAACGGGGCTTGGACAGTAGTTTTAACTGAAAATGAGCAAACCAGCCAAGAAGCAGACTACCCAGTAGGCCAATCTCGCTTAGGGCAAGAAGAAATATGTTGTGTACTGGCTGAAGCTTGGAGGGCAAAAGAAACGAGCCAGGAAGTAGCCCGGCCAGAGCGGGTATAAAGCCACCAAGCCCGACACCGAGGAGAGGCCTACGAAGAATCATTTTTCTGAGAGGATTTAGGAAAAAGAGGCGGTCGGAAATAAAGGAGGGTGAGTGAGCTAGTGTGGGTAGAAATAATTGTGATAGAGAGAGGGTGGTAAAAATAATGAGAAGAAGGTGAGGCCTAAGATTAAAGATAACGACCAAAAGGAAGGCCAGAAGAGCTCCTTTGGAGAAGGTCAGTAAAAGCCCAACGAAGATGGCGACTCTCTGCCACAACGGCGAGCGGTGAAGATGAAAGAGATAGTAAATGATCAGGAGATAGCCCGCCAAGGAGTTGGGGTGAGAAAAAGTTGATTGCGGGCGAACCAGATCTAGACCAAAAAGAAACAGTCGCCCCAGCCCCGAAGTAGAGGAGGTAAAGGCTCTTTCACCAAACCAGTAGGGGAGACCCCCCAGAGATGATTGATGATAAAGCTGAAAAATTTCTAGACAGATAACCAAGGAGGTAGAGAGAAGTAGGAGGTTTTTGATCTGAGACCAGGTAATTTTTTGAAGCCTAAGCGAGAGAAAAAAGACCAAGTAAAAAAGAAAACGACCCCACCAAAAGAGAGTGTTGTGAGGGGAGCTTGAAAGGACGGTATTAAGGCCAATAAACAAAACCAGGATAACAAGGGGGCGAAGATGTCTTTTTAACCAAGACAGGATGGAAGGGACTCTGGACACAAGATAGAGAAGAATCAGCAGATCGGTGAGGTAGAGAGTGGGAGAGAGATAGTCAACTCTCAGGCCAGCCGCTCGCGAGAAGTCTGGCCAGAAATGAAGGCCCAACTGAGTGGGCAGAAAAAAAACGATTAATTGGAGAAGGATAGAGGATAACACTAAACGAATTGTATCAGTCTACGGGTGGAGCGAGACCTGCCTGCCGGCAGGCAGGTTGCCGTCGAGTACCTCCTCGCAATGACGATGCCTTACTCCGCAGTGGGAATGATAACCATCTGGCGAAGAGGCGGCTCGCCGCGAGATTCGGTACGAACCCCTTTGTAGGTTTCCAAAAAGAGATGGATCAGGCGACGCTCGTAGGAACTGAGGTTGGGAAGAATAATTTCTTTTTGAAGAGAGACACTGCGATCGGCGGCATTTTGAGCCAACTCCTTTAGGGTGTCTTCGCGACGCTCTTGATAGTCGTTCACGTTCAGATGAAGCTTGGGCCAGAGACCAAAGCGCTGATAAATTATCAAAGAAAAGATCATCCGCAAAGAAGCTAGACCTTCACCATGGTGACCAACAAAAATGCCCGCCGATTCCGCCGGAGGAGTAATTAAAATGTTGACATTTTCTTCATCGGCAATTTCGATCTTGATTTCCTGGTCGCTAAGAGACAGCTGGGTCAGGATGTTGGAGAGAATTTCACTAACTTTGGCTTGATCCATGATATTTATTGTTTGATAATCTTAAGCTTAAGGAGGACGGGTTTGAGTCCGCCCAGACCGGAGAAGTAGTACTGCTGGATAACGGAAAAGACGGTGGAGATGACCCAGTAAAGAACTAGGCCTGATTGAAACTTGAGAGAAATAACCACGGTCATGAGAGGCATCATATAGAGCATCTGCTGTTGCATGCTGGTGGCCATTTCCAGACTGCCTTCTTCTTTTTTCTTTTCGACTTTCTTTTTGGGATTCTGAACATGAGATTCGACACCGGCTTGCATCATAAGAGAAAAGATAAATTGAGAGACACCGGCTAGAACAGGCATGATATAGGTACTGTCTGGCTTGGTGAGGTCGAGATAAAGAAAGTGGGGATTAACCATAATGCCGCCAATTGAGGGTTGTTTGATGAAGTTTATGAAGACTTGGTAGAGAGAAATAAGGATGACGATCTGAACAATTTGAGGTAGACAGCCGGCGGCAGGATTGATACCTTTTTCTTTGTAAAGAGCCATCTGGGCCTTTTGAAGCTCGGCCTTGTCTTTGTACTTGTTTTTGAGCTTGTCCAGAGCTGGCTTTAGTTCCTGCATTTTTTTGGCGGACTTCATAGAAGGAACGACCAAGGGGATCAGGATTATTTTGGTTAGTAGGGTGATGGCTATAATGGGTAGCCCAAGATTGCCACCAAAAAGATGGTAGAAAAAGAGAAGAACTTGGTAGAGCAGGTTGTTTAGTGGAGCAAACATGTTGGTTCTAGGTTAATGGTTGTTAGTTCTTAGATTGTTGATTAGATATTTTAACCTAATTTTCTCGGTACCGGATCAAGACCTCCTCTGCTAAAAGGTTGACAGCGAAGAAAGCGACCAAGAGAGAGTTTGGTCCCGACAATAATACCATATCGGCGGTATGACTCCTTGGCATACTCTGAGCAGGTGGGGGAGAAGCGGCAGGCGAAGGAATTGCCAAAGATGGCATGGCCCAAGGCGTGATAGTAGGGGGAGACGTATTTTTGGTAAAAAGTAATCATAAATTGATTATTAAGAACTAGATTGCCACGTCACTTCGTTCCTCGCAATG
>JAGVOE010000079.1 GCA_020052895.1 Candidatus Woesebacteria bacterium | reverse complement strand
GGTAAAATGAGGCATGGGAAAGTTTTATATCACCACTACTCTGCCTTACGTCAACGCCGAACCGCACGTGGGTTTTGCGATGGAGATTATCCGAGCCGATGTGCTAGCCAGGATGCATCGAGTACTGGGAGATGATGTTTTCTTTAACACCGGAACGGATGAACATGGTCAAAAGATTTATCAAAAGGCACTGGAGGCGGGACAAGACCCAAAGACTTATTGTGATGAGTATGCGGCCAAATTTAGCGAACTAAAGTCAGGCCTCAATTTGTCTTATGACAATTTTATTCGAACTACCGACGAGCACCATGTCCGAGCGGCTCAGGCATTTTGGAAGCTCTGCACAGATAAGGGAGATCTTTACAAGAAGAGTTACAAAGTAAAATACTGTGTGGGGTGTGAACTGGAAAAGACCGACTCGGAGCTGGTCGAAGGCAAGTGTCCCCTGCACCCGACTCAAGAACTGGAGAACATTGAAGAAGAAAACTATTTTTTCAAATTTTCGAATTACCAGCAAAAACTACTAGACTTGTACAAAGCCCAACCGGACTTTATCGTCCCTGATTTCCGCCAAAAAGAGATGAGGATATTTGTGGAGAGAGGGCTTCAAGACTTTTCGATATCGAGACTCAAAACCAAAATGCCTTGGGGGGTGGAGGTCCCTGGGGATTCGACGCAAATAATGTATGTCTGGTTTGATGCCTTAGTAAATTATGTTTCCACTTTGGGCTGGCCCGAAGACGTGGAAAAGTTTAATGAGTTTTGGCCGGGAGTACAAGTGTGTGGTAAGGACAACTTGCGACAACAAACAGCCATGTGGCAGGCAATGCTTATGTCGACTGGCTTACCGACCTCAAAACAAGTCATGGTGGGTGGTTTTTTGACTTCCGGCGGACAAAAAATTAGTAAGAGCTTGGGGAATACTATCAACCCTCTAGAGTGGGCTAAAAAGTACGGAACGGATGCTCTGAGATTTTTTCTCCTATCCGAAGTCAGCGTATTTGAAGACTCGGATGTGACGGTGGAAAGGTTTGAAGAAGCCTACCAAACAAATTTGGCTAATGGGGTGGGCAATTTGGCAGCTAGAGTAGCCACTATGAGCGAAAGAGTGGCTCTAAAAGTACCGGAGCAGAAACTGGGAATGAGAGAAGAAGTGGTGAATAAACTAAAAGCTTTCCGATTTGATGAAGCGATGAATTTTATTTGGGAGGATATAAAAAGAGCTGATACTTTAATTAACCAAAGAGAGGTGTGGAAACTGACTGGAGAAGAGCAAGGGTCGGTACTGAGGGATCTAGTGAGAATAGTCCGGCAAATTGCCGTGGATATGGAGCCCTTTATGCCGGAAACATCTCAGAGGTTGATGGCTCAGTTTGGGAAAGAGGAAATAAAACGAGGTGAAAATCTATTTCAGAGAATTGAGAAATGAATATTTATTTATATAGATTCCCGATCAGGTCGGGAATGACAAGGTTATGTTAATTGATACGCACTGTCATTTGACGGATGAGAGGTTTTGGGATGTTAAAGAAGTTTTGAGAAAAGCCCATGAAGCCGGGGTGGAGAAAGTAATCATGCCGTCGACTAGTGTGGAGGATGCGAAACTAGCGCTCGCAATTGCGGAAAAATATGGGCAATATTGTCTCGTCGGAATTCATCCGGAGGAAGTGGAGAATTTACCTAAAATGAATGGTGGTTTGAGTGAGATTGCCACTCCCGCCGCTCGGCGGGATCGCAATGACAATAACGAGGTAATGAAGGAGATGGGGAGAATAATTAAGAGTTCGAAAAGAGTGGTCGGGGTGGGAGAAATAGGGCTGGACTTTTATTACGATAAAGAGCGAAAGACAGAACAAAAACAAAAAGAGCTTTTTAGAATACAGGTTGCTATGGCGGTGAAAAATAATCTGCCGGTGGCCATACATATGAGAGACGCTGAGGAAGAGATGAAGGAAGAGCTACAAAAAATGGCGGTGGTACCTAGGGGACAGTTTCACTGTTTTGATGGGAGTGAGGAGTTTTTGAAAAGAGTTATAAGTCTGGGTTTTTACGTGAGTTTTGGGGGAAACATTACCTACAAGTCGGCTATAAACCGTAGAGAACTGCTAAAGAAAGTGCCCCTGGATCGATTACTTTTGGAGACAGATAGCCCATATTTGCCTCCGGAACCGCTTCGGGGAACAGTAAATACACCGACTAATGTTAAAATAACGGCAGAGTTTATAGCCCAAGAACTAAAGATCGACCTACCAGAACTGGCAAAAATTACTACCCAAAATGCAAGATGTTTGTATTCCTTAGATATTTAATCAATAAATACCCCCACGGCAGTCAGAGAGCCCTGGAGATATTGCCCGGTTTTACTAGCTGGACTTTTATACTTTTCCCCGTTTGGGGCTCAATTTTTTGGCCAATAGGGGTAGCTTACTTTATTATCGCTTTTAACGTCTACTGGCTTTATCGCTCGATAACTCTGGCTTGGGCAGGAGTGATGTCCTACTACCGGATCAAGGCGTGGGAAAAGTATGACTGGATGGGAGACGTTAGGGAATTTGCCGACTGGAAAGAGGTCAAGCATGTGATTGTATTACCTACTTATAAAGAGCCGGTAGAGATCTTAGAGAGAACTTTGGAAGCCCTCAAGAACCAAACCATTGGACCAAAACAAATTATTCCAGTCATTGGTTTTGAAGAAAGAGCCGGAGTAGACTCAAATAAGGAGAAAGAAAGAGAGCTTAGAAAAAAATTTGGGAAGGTCTTTGCCGGACTGTACTTTACTTACCATCCGGCTGAGAGAGTAGGAGAGGTGGTGGGTAAGTCCAGCAATGCATCTTGGGCTGGCAAGGAGTTTCGAAAAGAGCTTGATAAGCACGAGGATTGGGTCATGGAGAAAATGACTATTTCTTCGGTCGACTGCGATGTGGCTCTCCACCCGAACCACTTAGCGGCCCTGACTTACAACTTTTTGGATGACCCAAACAGATATAAAAAGATCTGGCAGGGGGCGATTGTTTTTTACAATAATATTGAAAGAATTCCGTGGCCAATGAGAGTTTTTAATCGAATGAGTAGTGTGATGAACATGGCTCAGCTATCGAGACCGGACAGATTAATAAATTTTTCTACCTATACCTTGAGTCTCAAGCTGATGGACGAGATCAATTATTGGGATACTGATGTAATTCCGGAAGACTATCGCATATTTTTTAAGACATACTTTGCAACCGGAGGTGAGGTGGAGGTAGAGCCAATATTTATTTCCGTATATGCGGATGCGGCCGAGGCGGATGGCTTTTGGAGTACTTATACCAATACCTACGAACAGGTAAAGCGCTGGGCTTGGGGCGCCAGTGACGACGCTTATATCATCAAGGAGTATATTCTGGATACAAAAGCCCCTTTTTGGGATAAGACGATTCGAGTCTTTAAGGTAATCGAAGACCACTTTATGTGGCCTGTAAACTGGTTTATTATTACCGTCGGGGCCAATATGCCCCCATTGTTAAACGCCACTTTTTCCAGAACAGTCATTGGGAAAACACTGCCTCAGGTATCATCGGCTATTCTAACGATGTCACTAGTTAGTTTAGCCGCCATGGTGCTCATTGATTTAAAAGCCAGGCCAAAAGTAAAAAATCTACCATGGTGGAGAAAGGTGGTGGCTCCTTTTGAATTTGTCCTGTTACCGGTAGTGGGTTTTTTCTTCTCGGCTTTACCAGGGCTTGATGCTCACACTAGACTAATGATGGGAAGATATATGGAGTACAGAGTAACCTCAAAAAAAGTATGACGAAAAACAAAACGGCAAAAAAAATATTGGTTGTGGGCGAGCTGATAGTACTAATAATGGCGGCGGTGCTAGCTTGGTTCTGGAAAAGTCTGCCGCCGCAAGTGCCATGGTTTTATTCTTTGCCTAGTGGCGAACAGCAGCTGGTAAATAAAATCATTCTGGTCGCGGTACTAGGAGGAGCGGGAGTGTCTCTTCTTGTAACAAAGATGGTGGCTAAATGGGCTAGCCTTGAAGACTCACCGGTAGAGATCACCGTTATGACAGGCGGACTGGTGGCCATTGTCTTGCTGATGGCTGGTTTTTTTAGAGTGATACAAGTAATTATTGGCTTATGAACCCTTTGTTAACAGCCCTACCTTTCTTTATTTCCCTGATACTCAGTCTAGTTTTGACACCTCTCACCGTTTGGCTGTTTACTCGATGGGGCTGGGTAATTGATCCTAAAAAAAGTCCCCATCCGGCTCATATTCACAAATCACCGGTGCCCAAGGGGGGTGGGCTAGCTATCTTTCTGGCGGTGTTTATAACGCTGGCTATCTTATTGAAGTTTGATAAACATTTGATAGCCATAGCCATAGCTTCGGCTATAACGGTGATGGTCGGGCTGATTGATGACGTCAAGGGGATCAACCCTTACACCAGACTGGTCATAAACTTTCTGGCGGTAGGAATTATTGTGGCCTCGGGAATTGGCATTGCTTTCGTTTCCAATCCGTTTGGAGGGATACTTGATTTGTCTCAACTCAGATGGGGATTTGATTTACTAGGAAGACATCATGAAATCTGGATACTGGCTGATGTCTTTGCCTTGCTCTGGATTCCGACCTTGATGAACGCCATAAACTGGTCTTCTGGTGTAGATGGGCAGATTAGCGGAGTGGTGGCCATTGCAGCCTTGGCGCTCGGAGTAATCTCGCTCACTTATAGCGCCGATATTACCCAGTGGCCGGTGGCGATGCTGGCTTTTGCCCTAGCGGGAGCTTTTGCTGGACTAACTGTTTTTCACTTTTACCCCCAAAAAATTATGCCCGGCTACTCGGCTACATCTCTGGCTGGTTTGCTACTGGGGGTGATTTCTATTTTGGCCACGGCCAAAGTGGGAACGGTCTTGGTGGTCTTGGGAATACCCCTCATTGATTTTGTATACCTCACCATCAAGAGAGTGGTCTCCGGCAAGTCACCGGTCTGGGGAGATAGGGATCATCTCCACCACAAACTGCTAGATATGGGGTGGGGAAAAAGGAGGGTGGCTTTGTTTTACTGGCTGGTGACGGCTGTCTTGGGAGTGGTAGCAATAAAATTTGAGGCTAGAAGTAAGCTCTACATCATGATAGGATTAGTCATCTCGATGTTACTTTTCGTACTATGGCAATACTCTTGGCGCTACTCAAGACGGTCCGCCCAAGACAATGGGTAAAGAATTTAGCACTCTTCGCAGCTTTGGTTTTTTCGGGTCTTCTTTTTCAAGAAGGATCTTTTGGGAGAGTCCTACAAGCATTCTTGGTTTTTACTATTTTTAGTAGTTCTACCTATATCTTTAATGATCTGATAGACATTGATCTAGATCGAAAACATCCCTATAAAAAAAGTCGGCCATTGGCTTCGGGTGAACTACCAATACCCATAGCTATTTTCTGCTTGATTACCGGTGTGGTGGTATCCCTGGCCTGGGCTTTGAATATAAATTACTATTTGTTTCTAAGTGGACTGGTTTACTTGGTGTTACAGATTTTCTACACCACTTATTTAAAGAAAGTTCCTATTGTCGACGTGATAGTGATTGCGGCTGGTTATCTGATCAGAGTTTATGCGGGAGCTTTTACCATCTCGGCGCATATGGATGTTTGGTTTTTAATGACGGTGATTGCGGCTTCACTGTTTTTGGCCGTGGGAAAGAGAAGAAGTGAAATGACACTACTCCTTAACTACAAAGAGGTGGAGACAAGGGCTACTCTAAAGCACTATACCGAACAGCTACTGGATATTTATACAGCCATGTTTGCGACGGGGACCTGGATTACCTATGCCCTCTTCTCCTTTAATCATCCAATAATTGTGCCAGACGGAAGAGCTCTGGATATTATCTCGATCTTACCCAGAACCTTGGTATCCGAAAAATGGATGATGATCACGATTCCCTTTGTGGTTTACGGCATCATGAGATATCTGCAGTTAATTTATGAAGGAAACAAAGGTGAAAGTCCCGAGAGAGTACTGCTGTCGGACAAGCCGTTAATGGCGACAGTAATTACCTGGGGAGTGGCAGTGATCGGAGTGCTTTATTATGTGGGGTAAAAAAGAACTCAAGAACTCTAGAAATCAAGAACTCAAGATAAGGAATTTACTTACTTGATGAGTTTGGCGTAAGTTGAGGAAACGTAGCCCCACGAACCACTGAGATACTCGATGTTGTACCAGCCGGTAGCGGTAGTCTCCTTGTAAGGAAACTTGTCACCAGGATTGACTTTGGCGAGCTCGGTAGCGCCGACGGAAGCTGTTTCACGAACCCTGAGCCAGCCAGTGGGGGTGCTCAAAATTTCAACGTAGGGAGTAGCCATGGTCGCAGACGAAGAAGCCTGTTTGGGCAGGGGGGTGACGGTGGTCGTGGTAGGCTTGAGAGCAGGAGCCAGATCGGCTGAAGGAGTAGCGGTGGGCTCAGGTTCGGGCAGGGCATCCATGGTAGCCATGGTAAGGTTGAGGACTAGACGATAACCCTCTTGAAGAGCGGCGTTGACGATCTTGTCTTGGTAGCCAGGAGCGGTGAAGGAGAAAACATGAGGACCAGGATTGACATCGCTCGTGAGCGGGGTGAAACCAGCAGGTTTACCGTCGATACTTGCGGTGGCGTTGGGGGGGAGACTGATAATGCTGATGGAAGAGTCTTTGCTGTTGGCTAGTTTCTCAAAAGAGAGACTATAGCTGTGGGACTTGTCCGGAGTAGCTCCAAACTCGCGATGAACCGTGGTAAGAGTACCACTAACGAGGTTGACCTTACCTTCCCAAGACTGACCGGAGTCGATGGCCGTCATTTGAATAGTGGCACTTCCGGCATCGGTGTTTTCGGCATAATAGGGGGTTTTGCCTACCGACTTACCGTTGATGACTACGTTGGCGTCTGGGTGGGAAGTGATTTGGATACCGGCTTTCTTGGCAAAAGGGTTGAGCTGACAACCAGCTAGAAGAAGGGAGAATAATAGAATGGGCAGTGTACGTAGAAGTCTAGTTCTCATAATATCCTAGTGTATCACGAAGGAGGCCGGAGAGGGAATCGAACCCTCGCATAAGAGTTTTGCAGACTCTCGACTTTCCTCTTGTCTATCCGGCCATACTCAGGCACTATTTTACCATTAT
>JAGVOE010000062.1 GCA_020052895.1 Candidatus Woesebacteria bacterium | reverse complement strand
TCCTCTTGCTTGAGATTTTCTCTGTCAAGGCAGGAGAGGAGGAAGCCAAAAACATCCTGGTTTCGAGGAGAGTCGACCTTGTTTATAAATTCTTTGTCGTTTAGGCGTACGATTACTTGGGTATTGTCGGTCGAGTCGAGATATAGGTTCATGGGATGATTATATAAGAACTCAAGGAATCAAGAACTCAAGATAAGGAATTGCTGCTAGTGGGTAAGGAAACGGATTTCTCGTTGATTTTCGGTCGTGGCTTTGAAGAAGATGTCGATTCGCTTTTTGGGTAGGATATCAACAAATTTTTCCGGCCACTCGATGACCAGAAGGTTAGTCGGATCGGACCAGATTTCCTCAACATCAAAAGCTTTGATTTCTTCAACTGAATTCAGGCGATATAAGTCGAGATGATACAAGGTTTTGATGGTGTGATGATGACTAACTGGGTACTCTCGCATAATTAAAAAGGTTGGAGAGACCAAACGAGTAAAACCAAAAACAGTGGCTAGCCCCTGAGTAAAAGTGGTTTTGCCGGCGGCTAGGTCGCCATAAAGACAGATGGTCGTACCACTTTCTAGCTTGGCAGCTAGTTCGGCAGCTATGGCCTGAGTTTCTTGAGTGGAGCTACTAACAAAGAGCTGTTCCATAATTGGAATTTGATAATCGAAAAAGAGGCCAAAAGCAGACCAATAGCGTCGATACCCACATCGCGAAGATTGCCAGTGCGATAAGGAATAAATAACTGATGAGTTTCATCGGTAAAAGCATAAGTTAGAGAGTAGAGCAGAGCTTTGGTGGGGCTTTTTTCGCCGACAGCCCGATACATTAACAGCATTAGAATAAGATACTCGATGATGTGAGCTAGTTTTTTGGAGAAAAAGTCCTCGGTCACACTACCACTGCTGGGCAGATCTGAGCGTGATGAAAAAAAGTACATCAAGGTCATCCAGATAAGGACGGGGGCATAACGAACTAAAAACTTTCTCATTGGACTATTCTAATCTTTTTTATGCCTAATATACAACCACCCGCCAGAAACAAGACTGGAAACTAGACCAAAGATGAAGGTGTATTTGAGTGCAGAGTTGTTAGTTAATGGTGCGAGGGTGTTAGATGGGGATGAATTCACCCCTTCGGGTACCAGCGGCCCACTCAGGTCGGGAATGACAGAAGTGGCGGAACCGGTGGAGTCGCCAAGGACGGAGGAGGATTCAGTTGATGGAGTGAGACCCGCCTGCCGGACGGGCAGGTTGCCACGCCCCGCTAGGACGGGGCTCGCAATGACGGAAGTGGGGGTGGGGGTTTTGGTGGGAGTCGGGGTTGGGGTTTTGGTGGGAGTTGGAGTTTTTATGGGTGTGGGGGTGGGGGTTGGAGTGGGAGTGGGTATTTTTGCAAGAATTGGACTAACCTCAAAACTTTCTCCGAAGTTGAAGGCTTTTTGTTCACTCCAGTCAGCATAACCTTCTTTGACAAGTTTGATAGTGTGACTACCCAGGTCGCAGCTAACTTCTTTAGTGTCGTCACAGTAACAGCTGATGCAAAAAGTAACCGTCTCCGGAGCATAGTGATGAATGTAGCTCCCATCTACATAGATCTTAATATTAGAGACATTAGCTCCATCGGAATCCTTGACAGAATTTATTTTGTAGATGGATTTTGCCGGAGTTGGTGTAGGAGTTTGAGTAAGGGTTGGTGACTCGGTGACGGGAGAAGCTGTTGGGCTGGGAGTAGAGGTTGTTTCGGAGTTGGCAGATCCTTTGGTAATTGAAGATAGGATAGAAAAGTTACCATCGCCATTTGGAACTCTACCAATAGAAATACCAGAACCTGGGTCTGAGGTGTATTGATATTGGTCGATGATGTTTCCTGTATCTGAAAAGATGACAACGTAGTCTCCCGTGTTGTTTAGAAACCCACTAGTTTCAAAAATGGGATAGGTTGAATTGGTTATATTAAGAGTGCTTAGTAGCTTTTTGGAGCCCGATCCCGAGTCATTTACAAAATCAGTATCGTCGTCAATGTAGTAGGTTTTCAGATACTCTGCGTCTGAGGAGCTGTTATATAGCTCGATCCATTCTGTGGAAGAATTTGGAACAAACTCATTGATAACTACCTGGGCAAAAATAGTTTTGGAAAACAAAAAAACATAGAAAAAAAGAAACAATACGGGCAGGATTTGTTTCACTAAATAAAATATACCAGAAATTTAATCACTTCAAGGAGACTCATTGAAGTGAGACTTAATTAAAACTGACGATCCTGAGGCTGTTGATGTCGGACAGATTATATTTTTCACTAAATTGACGGTTGCTACCATTTTCCATAAAAGGATCATGCATGATGTAGTTATCCCCTTCTTTTTTTACCATCACGATAAAGTGATCTGGCCCACCGTAAAGACCTACAATCACCGATCTGCCCGCGTTTAATTCAGAATCAAGTTTTGATACAACTTGGCTGTGATTACTATTGCTATATGTAGTTATTGAAACATTAATACTATTTACCTGGAAATCATGCCGGAGCCATCCATAACCTGGAACAAATGCACTTGAAATAACAGCAATGTCGCTTGGTTTGATATTTTTTCCAAGATGACTAGCCATCATGGAAACCGAGTTGACCAGACACCCGTATTCAGCAACGGAATAACTAGAACCACCAAGTCCCATATTCCCCCATTGAGAGTCACGCTGATTGTAGTAACAACCCCAGTCGTTACATTTAGTTTGATTGGAAAGAATGGAGGCTCCTCCTTGACTGGTAATGTATCGTCTGAGGGCGGCGAGTTGTGTCCTGGCGTTTGACAATAGTTGCTGATACTTTTTCTCATCGTTTTGAGTCAAAGTTAAAAGATTTTGTTTTTCCCGAATTTGACCATCGAGCGCTTTTTTTTGAGAGACCAGTTTGGACTTTAATTTTTCCACTTCTTGCTGTTTGGTGACTTTTTCCTGCTTTCTTTGATCGTAAGCCAGGCGAGAGTTCTCTAGCTCGGCAAGAATTAATTGATCTTTGACCTTGATAGTGTTGAGATACTTTAACTTGGTCAGAAAATCTCCGAAGGACAGCCTGGAAAAAATCATGTCGAAAGGGGTAACTCTGGATCGACGATAGCTTTCCCTGACTCGGGCTAGATAAATCACACTTAGGTCATCCATAGATTTATTGACGGTCTCTAATACCCCACCAAGAACTGTAACTTCTTTTTCCAAACTATTTATCTGGGCTTGAGTTTGGTTTATTTGCGCTTGGGCTAAATTTACCTTGGTATTGATGGCGGAGATGGCTTGTTTGAGAGTGTTTATTTCACTATTGGTAGAGGATAAAATGTTTAAGCACGCTTGTTCAATTCCTTTTAAGTCCGAAGGGGAAGTATTTGAGTCAGTCGATACACATTCATAGGCGTAAGAACTTGACGCAAAAAATACGCCGAATAGCAAAAATAATAGCAGAAGGCTTTTTTTCATTTTGACCGCTTGACGAACCTAGCGGCGGCGATGAGACTGGAAATAAGGGAGATAACTAGACCAAAAATCAAGAGAGCTAAGAGAAGGATTAGGACGATACTGGGGCGGACCGGAAAAGAAATAACTCCGCCGAGGCGAGGAGCCAAGAAGGGGGTGGAATAGAGAAGAGTAATGTAGCTCATGACCCAGCCAAAGAAAGCACCGGCTAAGCCATAGATCATTGATTCGGTGAGGTAGGGCTTGATGATGTAGAAGTTTTTGGCTCCCAGTAGTTTTAGAGTGCTAATTTCCATTCGGCGAGAGGAGATTTTCATGGAAATAATGATCATGATGGTCAGAATACAGACAATAGTCAGAGCAATAATCAAAAGTAGACCGGCGGTACGAATAGCATTGGTCCACTTGGTCAGCTCCGAAATGACATCTTCGGGAAAATCAATTTCTTTTTTGCCGGCTGGAGTCTCACTAACTATGTCTGAGTTTCCCATTATGGAGACGATGGTCTCGAAAGACTTAGGATTGCTAGCGGTAATCTCGACGCTGGCCGGGAGAATGTCGGCGGTGACAATACCCCAGTCTGTGACGGTGCCAAGCAAGACTGGATCGTTGCCGACGCTTTTTTTATAGAGCTCCAAAGCATCTTGCTTACTAATATAAACCGCGTTTTTGACACCTTGAGTGGAGGTAAGAGTGCTGATTAGACCAGCCACTTGATCGGTGGTGTGAGCGTCTTTTAAGTAAGCAATAATCTGAGGCTTGGTCTCGAAGTTTAAGAGTATCGAATGGGAAGCTAGAGTGACCAAACTAAAGATACCCACCACAAACAAGATGATCGAAACAACAAAGACGGTCGAGAGCGACTGGAAAGGAGTGCGACGGATGTTTTTTAGGGCGGTATTCATGGTTATTTTTTTATTTTACGCTTGGTTTTGGCGGTTGGCGAAGGCTCTGAGAGGGCGCTGGTTTTCTTTTCGGAGTCAGAAATAATTTTACCCTTTTCTAAAGTGAGATGTCTTGCCGGGCTCAGGTCTATCAAAGTAACGTCGTGAGTGGCCATGATAACAGTAGTACCGTCAGCATTTATTTTTTGAAGCAACTTGAAAATTTCGATCGAGGTATCTTTGTCTAAGTTGCCAGTAGGCTCGTCGGCAAAAAGAATGGGGGGGTCGGCCGCTATGGCTCTAGCGATGGCGGCTCGCTGGATCTCTCCACCGGAAAGCTGGCCGGGAAAGAGGTTTTCTTTTTTGGGAATCCCGACCATCTCCAACAAATGAGCAATTTTTTCAGGAATTTTTTTGGAAGCATAGCCCCCTATCTCCAGCACCATGGAGATATTTTCGCCAACAGTCTTGTCGAGAATAACTTTGTAGTCTTGAAAGATAAAGCCTATTTTGCGACGAATGAGAGGAATGTTTTTCGGCTTGATCTTGGAAAGATCTTCTCCATCGATGACAATTTTGCCTTTGGTGGGAAGAAGATCTCGGATAAGTAAACGGCCAAGAGTGGTTTTACCGGCACCGGATTTGCCGGTGATCACTACAAACTCACCCGGGGAAACGGAAAAGTTGATATCGTCAAGAACGACATCGCCATTGGTGTATGCCTTGGAGGCATGAGAGAAATCAATCATTTTGGTAAGGGCATGTTTAGGTTTTCGACCTTAACACGACCAACATCCATGAGCCAGCCAACCTTTTGGCCTTTAAACGTTTCCCCCCAGGCAGTAATTTGGTTACCGACCAGGATATCTAGATCGATGACCGAACTGGTGACATAGACTGTTTGGGAGACGCCGCCAGGACGAACGATTTGATGGGTACCTTCACCATTGAGGCCACCTTTATCAAGGACGCCGGTAGCACTATCTCGAAAAGCTTTTTCGTCTGGTGAGCCGAAAATATCGCCCACCTTAACGCCGGATAGAGGCACTTCGGCTTGAATGTTCTTCATATCGCCAGTGGCGGTGGAACCGGATTGGCCGGCAAATCTGGTCTTTAAGCTGGCGCCCACGTAAAAACCGATCATAGCCACGACCAAAAAGATAGCGGTGGTAATGGTACGAGACTTAAGAAGTTTATGACTGTCTTCGAGACCTTGGTGAGGAGCAAGGACCGACTCAGCTTGGGGACTAATGTTGGGATCTAGAGTGTCTAGATCAATTGTTTTTAATTCCATAGTCTTAGTTTATCATCTTTAGCCCCGACTCAATAAAGCCGTCAAGATTGCCATCCAGAACGGAGTCGGGATTGGTTTCTTCGTAATCGGTCCGGAGATCTTTAACTAGTTTATAAGGATGGAGAACGTAGGAGCGAATTTGATGACCCCAGCTGGCTATAGTGGCTCCACCTTTGATGGCTTTTAGTTCTTCTTGGCGTTTGGTTTCTTGGATTTCCCAGAGCTTAGATTTTAGAACCTGCATGGCGATCTTACGATTGGCATCTTGGTAGCGCTGTGTCTGACACTCAACCACGATCCCCGAAGGTAGGTGCTTGATACGGACGGCGGTACTAACTTTATTTACATTCTGGCCGCCGGCACCACTGGCTCGGCTAGCATCAAACTCCAAATCTTCCGGCCGAATTTCTACTTCGGCTTCTTCGGGGAGAAGAGGCACTACTTCGACCCCAGCAAAAGAGGTCTGGCGCAGATTGTCGGCGTTGAAAGGAGAGAGTCGAACTAAACGATGAGTGCCTTTTTCATTTTTTAAGTAACCATATGAAAGTCGACCATGTACTAGATAAGTAACCGACTTGAGACCAACTTCTTCCCCAGGTAAGTACTCAACGGTTTCAAAGCTCCAACCACGCTTTTCAAAGTAGCGCGTATACATCCGAGAAAGCATACTGGCCCAGTCCATGGCTTCAGTGCCTCCCTGACCGGCTTTGATAGTCATAATGGCCTCGCAAGCATCGTACTGGCCAGACAAAAAGGTTACCAGCTCGACTTTGGTCACATTTTTGGACAAGGTTTCGTAGAGAATCTGAACTTCCTGGTGGAGACTGTCGTCTCCGGAAGTTTTGGACATCTCGATTAATTCTGTCAAGGCTTGAGCGTCGGAGGGAAGTTTTTCGGAGGAGGTGACGGTTTCTCTAAGGGTGGACAAACTAGACATAACTTCCTTGGCGTGAGCCTCATCTGACCACAAGCCAGGGTCCCCGGACTCGATTGTAAGCCGAGCTAGCTCTGAGCGAAGCGAGGGAAGGTCTAGTTTTTTGAGGATGTCGTTGATCCGCTTATTTAAATCACTTAAGTTTATGAGGATATCTGAAGACATGAGAATATTCTATCTTACTTGAGAAAAGAGAACTAAAAAATCAAATTTGATATTTGGAAAGCTTCTTTAAAAAGGACTGAGGGTGCTGGCTGTGAAAAAGAGTGCTCATGTCAGTACCGCAGACAAAAACATCACCTCCAGGGTGCTGATTTCTAAAACTAGTGACATCGTAGTGAAGACCGTCGATGACGATGACGCACTTCTCAGATGAAAGAGCAGTCTGAGGGATAGGGACAGTCTGGGGAGCTGGAGTAAAAAACAAAACAGAGGCTAGGATAGCCAGATTTAAAAGAGAGATGATAAAGAGGTTTTTGATAAGTTTCATTTAAAGTTAAAGTCTTCAAAATAAATATTCTGATTTTTGACGCCGGCTGAAGAAAGCTGTGAAGTCAAGGAATTCATCATGTCGCCTGGACCACAGAGCATAATTTTTTTGTTTGAGAGACCCCCACAAAGTTTAGTTAGCCGCCCAACATCTAGACGTCCACAAACATTTGTGGGGTGGAGGTGATAAGTAAGTCCGGGTTTTTGGGCTGAAAGACGTTTGATTTCTTGATCAAAAACAGCTTCCGTCTCGGAACTGACACAGTAAAAGATGTCGATCTGACGAGACTTGGTGTTTTGAGTTTCATCTATAAGGAGAGAAAGAAAGGGGGTGATGCCGATACCGCCGGCAATCCAGATGAGATCATGGTCACCGAAGGCCCCATCTCCAAAGGTGCCGTAAGAACCCCAGAGAGTGGCCGGACTGCCTGGCTCAAGAGAATCGAGCCGCCAAGTATAGTCGCCCAAAACTTTAATGATGATTCTGATAAAGTCTTCATGGGGACCACTGGCCAGAGAGAAAGGATGAATTTCCGAGCCCATACCACTAAATCGAGCAAAGACAAACTGACCGGGACGGAAAAAGAGCTTTTTGGCCGTCGGAACCAGATCGATGGTATAAATATCACCCAGTCGACGAGTCTTTTTGACCAGGTACTGGTAGCGGGGACCAAAAAGACCATACAAAAACCGTCGATAGATGACAGCAGAAGCGGCTAGTAAAAGTAAAAAAACGATCCACAGTCTGAGAGGAATAAAACGACTAACATCACTAGTAATAGTTAGAATGTGGAGCGTAGCAAAGAGTAAGGCTAGTCCCATAAATTCGTGAGTTTTTTGCCACAAAGAGTAAGGCAGGCTGACCAGTAGAGTAAAGATTAGCATGAGAGCCATGGAGTAAAGACTCAAAATTCCCCAGTTGTATGGAAGCATATTTGACAGCCAGAGGTATCTCCAGGCAATACCGATGGCCGGAAGTGCTTCCAAAATTAAAAACAATGGATGATGAAGTAGTAAAACAAATGCCAGGCCACCCAGCAGGTGGTGATAATGATACATTTTGTCCATTCCCCCAAACCAGGCTTCGATAAAGCGCCAACGACTGGACAAAACAAAGGAGAGAGCCAGGAGAGTAGCTCCCAGGAGAGAAAATAGCTGACTAACAAAGAGCCAAGAAAAAACAATCCCCGATCCACCACTTAACTTAGCCCAAAGAAATAATATTAGAGTAACACTCAAAAATGACCAGATTAAAATAGTTCCGATTTTGACTTTCATCATGATATTTCTCCTCAAAAAGAGTTCTCTCTTATATCATATATGATGCTTAAATCATCTGAAATACTAGGAGCTCCATTTACGAGATAAAAATTGTTATAGAATGGAGGAATGAGATTTCTTAAGCGTTTTTGGTGGCTTGTTTTGCTTGGCCTTTTGGTTGGTGGCGGTTGGCTGATGTGGCGAAGTAATGAGGTA
>JAGVOE010000011.1 GCA_020052895.1 Candidatus Woesebacteria bacterium | reverse complement strand
GACAAATTGTCGGTCTAAATGCCAAAGCTGAGGATATCGAGATCAACGCCTGTAAGGGCAAACAGCTTACCAATATGCGTTCCAAGTCCTCAGACGGCGTCATCCAGCTCGTCCCCGCCACTCACTACTCACTAGAACAGTGTCTGGATTTCCTCGAGTCTGACGAACTCCTCGAAATTACCCCTCAAAATCTCCGTTTGCGCAAAAAATACTTGACCTCAGTCGAAAGACGTCGTCATCGGGAAGAGCTCAAGAATACCTACTAAATCTCCTCAAGCCATTTCAAAGCGGGTTTTTTTATCACCACTTTTAGCCACCACTAGGCTGATACAATAAGGTTCATGGCTATATCTCAGATAGATTCACCTCGCGAGCTACTACAGAAATTGGTCCAGACTGGTTGGCAGTCTTGGACGACTGCTCCCACTAGCCTCCTTCGATTTCCCCTTTATAACTATCAGCCCCGAGACAAGCAGACCAACTTCCCCGTAAACTATTTTCTCCAGCCTCCCAGCAAAAAACCGGCCTATGGCTGGTGCTCCTGGTACCACTACGGACTTGATATTGACGAAACTAAAATTTTAGACCAAGCCAGATGGATCTCTCAAAATGCCAAACTTCAGAAACTTCCTCTTGAATATGTTTTAATCGACGATGGCTGGACTTTGTGGGGAGACTGGCTCAATGAAGATCGTCAAAAGTTTCCAACCGGCCTAAAAAAAACGGTTCAAAAAATTAATCGGCTTGGTCTAAAGGCTGGCATCTGGCTGGCGCCTTTTCTGGTTGATCCCCAATCAAAGTTGGCCCAAAATCACCCCGACTGGCTCGTAACCAAACACGGAAGACTAGTCGAGGGTCTCAATCTAACCCCTTGGGACCGTTACTTACCCCACCACAAATGGCTTTTAGATATTCAAAATCCTCAAGTCCAAAAATATCTTTATCGCACTCTTGACTATCTAATCAAAGACTGTGCTGTTGACCTTATCAAGCTCGACTTTCTTTACGCCCCCTCCTTTGATCCCCACCTATCCGGCACTCAAGCCGACACTTTTTTGAGAAACTACCTAAGTAGAATTAAAAAAAACTATCCCGCAGTTTACACCGTTGCCTGCGGCTGTCCACTGGTCCCCGCCGTGGGCGTAGTTGACTCCATGAGAATCAGTTTCGACACTCTGATTATCAGCCCCTACCTAAAGTTTCTCAAACTTCCCATCCTTTCTCGCTGGCATCTAGATAAAATAGTTCTGCCTACACTCCGTCGTCGGCTCTGGACCAAAAAAATTTGGCGTGTTGACCCCGATGTTTTTATGTGCCAAAAAAGCATCGGCTTTACTCACCAACAGCTGATTAAGTTCCAGCAAATTATTAAATCAGGCCAGGGCAATATCTTTCTCGGAGATGATCTAACTCAGCTCCCTACTCAGTTGCTAAAACGATATCTCCAACCCTTATTTAACTAAACATGAAAGTCTCGGTCATTATTCCCGCCTACAACGAAGAAAAGTACTTAGCTCAGACTTTGATCAGTCTTCAAAATCAAACCATTAAGCCAAGTGAGATCATCGTCGTCGACAACAACTCATACGACCAAACCGCCGCCATTGCTAAGTCTTGGGGTGCCACCGTTATCCAAGAAAAAAAGCAAGGCATGATTCACGCCAGAAACAAGGGCTTCAACTCAGCCCATGCCGATATTATCGCTCGCTGTGATGCCGATGTCATCCTTCCTCCCGACTGGATTGAAAGAATTATCCAAAACTTTACCCATCATCAAATCGATGCTTTGTCCGGGCCGGTTACCTACTACGACTCGGCTCTTAAATACACCTCCACCCTCCCTTCAATGACTTATCTAAAAAGTTTGGGTCTTCTTACCGGTGGTCATCACTACCTGGTCGGCCCCAACATGATCCTCACTCGAGACATATGGAACCAAGTTAAAGACTCCGTCGAGCTAGACGACACAAAAGTTCATGAAGACATCGATCTTTCGCTGCGTATCATCCACGTTGGTGGAAAAATCAGAAACGATCCGCACTTAGTCGTCCAAACCTCATCCAGAAGAATTATTCACAAGCCTGACTCATTTTTCCTAGAGTACCCCCTCCGAATGATCAAAACCTTTCGGCTCAACCGCCAGTAATCAAGTGACTCGGCCGCGACTCGAACGCGGGACCTACTGCTTAGAAGGCAGTTGCTCTATCCAACTGAGCTACCGAGTCATTAGTGCCGGGGGCGGGAATCGGACCCGCACTCCTTTAAAGGGAACGGGATTTTAAGTCCCGCGTGGCTACCATTTCACCACCCCGGCCCAGACCTCTCTATTTTAACTCAAAAAACGCTCTATCATTCCAGACAAATTTACACATTTGTTATAATTAATTTATGAAATTCAATCTCCGCCTCCTTTACCTCTACCTATTTTCCTTTGTCGGCCTTCTTATTACTATTATCGGCAGTATTCAGATTATCGATCTTGGTCTCAAAACTTACGTTTTTAAAGTTTCGGAATACACCTACTACGCCGAGCCAATGCTTACTCCAGAAGGTAAGCCAACCTCAGTAATCTCCGCCGACGAACAAGAAAGACGGAATCAGCTTGAGCAAGACAGCCAGCGAAAGCGCCAGCTCTCCAACTCTCTCTCCATGATTTTAGTGGGTGTACCACTTTATCTCTATCACTGGAAAACCATCAAAAAAGAGGCCCATTCTTTGGCCTAAGTTCAGCCTCAAATACTATCCCATAGG
>JAGVOE010000066.1 GCA_020052895.1 Candidatus Woesebacteria bacterium | reverse complement strand
TACATCTCACCGAGGTTGGCTCCCTTGCCACCGACAAAAGGAATGTCCTCTTTTCTAATTTGGGAAAATGGTAGAACCAGGGCAGGAGTGTGGGGCATGTTAGGTTTTAAGATGGGTCTTTAGATAATCAACCCATGGAGTAGGGGTTGGATTAATTTTATTAGCCATACTTAAATAATAGCTAAACATTATTAAAAAGACCAGCGACTCAAAGGCTTGAGAAACAGCGTCGATGCTCTCAGGCTTAATAACAGTGACTAAGTATTTTTGCTGAAGGAGAATTTCCCGAGTGAGGGTGACTCTTTTTTGAATAACTTCAGGGTAGAGTGAGGAGTTTAGTATGAGAATGTTTTGCTGGTCCTTTAGGCCCATGGGGAAAGCAAAACCTTCGAGAAGATGGTGATTGAGGTCAGGAAAACTAAAGCTGGTACTCATAGCTTTGGCAGTTTCATGAAGGTAGTTGGTGCCGGATTTGGCGACTCCCAAGAGATGGTTGGCGGCAAAAAAGATTATTCCCTGCCCCTTGTGCTTGGCGGCTAAGGTCTTGGCGGGATTGTCGGACTGATCTTTGGACCGATTAACCATATCTAGGACTCGGTCAATAGTGTGAATGATTTCTTTTTGATTGAAGTATCTCTCTGAAATGGGATTTAAACGGACCAGTAGACTAATCACGGCTCCCAGTGACAAACCAAGGCCGGCTCGTGGTACAGAGGAGGGGTTTAGCTGACCGTCCAGAAGGATGAGAGGCAGTTTTTTGGACAGGGCCAGGGCCTGTAGTTGACCGCCGGAGGTGATCGCTAGTGACCGGCAACCCCTCATTTCAGCATCTTGAGCGCAGGATAAAACCTCTTCGGTATTACCGGAGTAACTTGAGAGAATTACCAGGGTGCTTTTGTTGGCGTATGAAGGGAGTCGGTAGTTGGCGACGATTTCGAAAGGAAGTGAAAGGAGAAAAGGGGCAAGGGAGTGAGCGATGTAGCCAGCCAAATTGCTGCCACCCATGCCGACAAAGACGATATTTTTGATCTTGTCAGGGTCAAAGCCGAGGCTAACAAACTGGGCGGCGCTCCAGCCGGACTCAAACTGGCGACCCATCTTGGCTAGGGAGCCATAAAGATCTTGTTCGTCGATCTGCTGATACTGCTTGGGGTTATCTAAGAGGTTCATTTACTGAAGGGCATAAATATTGACAGCCTCATTCCAGTTGATCTCTGGGTAGGAATGAAGAATTTTATTGATTTGGTCCTTGGTTTCATTGTAAAGCTTTTCGTCCAGTCCTTCAAACCGAACAGTTAGGTAAGGTCCATTTTGTGAAGCACGAATGACAACCATGACTTCTCCAGTTTCGAGTCGAATGCCGTCCAGATCGTTGACCTTGGCTTCTGGCCAAGCAGTAACCAGATCATGGCGAATTTTATTTTCAACTAGAGCAAATTTTTGATCGTCAGGTACGCCCAACTTTATTTCTGGACTACTGCGATGAGTTTCGATAGCGGCGCAGGCTTGAGATAAGGTTTGGTGATGCTTTTCTAGATAAGATAATAAACGTAAGCAGGCGTAAGCGGCGTCATCATGTCCAAAAAAGTTGTCCATAAAAAAGATATGTCCCGAAAGCTCTCCGCCTAGCATAGCACCGCTTTCACGGATCTTGGCTTTGATGTAAGAATGGCCGGTCTTCCACATTAAAGGTAGGCCGTGAAAACGAGTAATGGTTTCGGGCACGGCTTGAGAACAGAGATTATTATAGATAATGGTAGATCGGGGCAGAGACTCCAGGATATCGATGGCGAAAATGGTGGTCACAATGTCCATCCAGTGAGCTTGACCTTTTTCATCGACGACTCCCAATCGATCACCGTCGGCATCAAAAGCAAAACCGATATCAGCCTTTTCCAGCCGAACTCTTTGCGCCAGATTTTGGAGTACTTGATTGTCTGTTGGGTCGGTGCCGTGAGGAAAGGAGCTGATAAGCCAACCATTTTGATGGACTACTTGGCAGCCGGCTCGACGAAAGATGCGGGGATAGAATTTGCCAGAGGAGGTGTTGAGAGTGTCGACAACGATTTTCCATTTTCTGGTCAGCTTAAAGTAAGTAAGTAGATGTTTTAGATATGGCCCAAAGAGATTGTACGAAGAGTTCCGACCAAAGCCGCTGGAAAATCTTTGGGTGGTGACGATCTCTTTTATTTCTTGAATCTCCTGAAAAGCTAGGGTTTCTGAGTAGCTCTTGCCTAACTTAAGGCCGTTGTACTCTTTGGGATTGTGTGAGGCCGTTACCATAGCACAGGCTTTGGTCAGAAAATGATAGGAGGAGAAGTAGACAATTTGTGTTAGAGAGAGACCTAGATCGATGGTGTCGATACCGCCGTCGTTTAGACCTTTGATAAAGTGGCGAGAGTAAGACTGGCTGGTGGGGCGATTATCACGGCCAACCGGACAGAGCTTGATCTTCCGTTCGACTAGGAAGGTGGCGTAGGCTCTACCCAGCTGATAGTAGATTTCGTTACTGAGGTCGATATCGACCAGGCCACGAATGTCGTACCCACGAAAAATATAAGGATTTAAGGGCATTAATTAAGTATACCAAGGCGCGGGTCTTTAAAAAGAAACACCCCGCAGAGCGGGGTGTAGGAAAACTAAAAGTAGGTATAGAAATGACGAGACTTGATTTTCATTATTTCAGCAATTACTTCGGGATCACCGACGTTTTTTCCAGGCGAGTCGGGGACCTTGGCTACCTTAACCCATGATACTCCATGATCAAAACTAAATGCGAAAGGTTTAACGACCATGTTTAATGGTTTGTAATTAGAAGTTTTTTTGAAAAATAACTTATTGTTGGTAAAGTAGCCTCCAATTCCATAGGCAGTTTTGAACCATCGTCTGGCATATGCATCAATTTCTTTTGCTTTGGTGTCTGAGAGAGAGTCGGTGAATATCAAGGTAATTGTTGATGGGTCAATGTTGTTCTTTGGATGGATTAAAAAACGACGGGCTAGGTCCACAAATTTGTATGGATCTCCACTGTCGTGACGATAGCTTTTGATTAATCTAGCCATCCCAGGAGTCATTGTCGCCCAGTAAAAGCTAGACCCCCATGTATCTGGTAGAGCTGTACCAAGATCATTACCATAAATAGCTCGCCAGGCTACTGAGGCCGCCTGATTGGCTAGCTCTACACCAAATCTGGCTCCATGATTTAGATACCATAGATGAGCAACGGTGCCTTTGGGTGACATATCTGACATTCTGGCATGATACGGAGAGCTGCTACTGACATACATTTCTCCACCGTACTTTATTAGGTAGTCAGTCACGATATCTTGCATCCAGTTGTAGGCTCGTCTTCTGAGACCAAACTCAGATACTTTGAGGTTCGCAGCTCTCATATTGTAAATAATTTTGAGGAGCTCGTCGACCCAGTTTTCGTCTGGGTAGAATTCCAATTCCTCATTTCGAGTTTGAGAGACTACGGCCAGAAAAATTTGTTCCATTAATATGATGTCTGACCATGGTCCTAGTATTTTTCCAAATAAGTGTCCCTCTTCATCTTGCCAGACTTTGATATATTCAGGCACGAAGCGATATTTCTCGATCCAAGTAAAGAAATCTCCTAGAAAAGGCCATTTTTGCCTTAGGTAATTTCTTAACCCCTCTTCGGAGCGTAAGGCCCGTAAATCTTGAAACTTCTCAGTCACCAGGCCAGCAAAGTTCTTGGGGTAAACTTCGTGATCCCGATCTACTACAACGTACCAGGACCAATCATCAGGATATAGATCGTTAGCAGCGTGAATTTGAGAGCATTGATAGACATCGGTTTCGAGAACATCACGAATGATGTCTGTTCCAGAGCTTCTTTGAACCATTGGTACCTCCATATTTGGCCGTGGCCGTTGTTAGGGTGCTTAAGTATTGCTACAGGTTATTATACCATATGGTGTACTTGGTACACTACTCGACGAAGGTTAGAGCGATACCGGTCTTACCGGCTCGACCAGTCCGACCGACTCGATGGGTGTAATCATCTAGGGTAGCCGGCGCGTCGTAGTTAATGACGTGAGTGATGTCTTTGACATCGATACCTCTAGCGGCCACATCGGTGGCGATCAAGATATTGATCTGATTGGATCTAAATTTTCGGAGAACGTTCTCGCGCTGGTTTTGACGCTTATCTCCATGAATGGCATCGGCTGGAAAGCCGGAACGCTGAAGGGCGACCGAGATCTTCTCAACTCCAAACTTAGTGCGACCAAAGACCAAGACTTTCTTAAATTCTTCTTTTCTCAGCAGATCGTGCAGAACTTCAAGCTTGTTGCCGTGAGTACGGATGATGTTTTGGTCGACATTGTGGGAAGTAGTGGCGGTCTTGACCGAGATCTTGAGGGGTTGGCTCAAAAAACGGCGAGCGATGTCCTCAACTTTTTGATCAAGAGTAGCCGAAAAGAGTAGAGTTTGTCTTTCTTTAGGTAAAAAAGACATCAGCTCGGAAATTTCTTTGACAAAGCCCATGTCAAGCATACGATCGACTTCGTCCAAGACGACGGTGCGAGTGCTAGAAAGATTTAAAGCTCGACGATTGTAAAGATCACGCAGTCGTCCAGGAGTACCGATATAGATGTGTGGGCGGCGACGGAGGTCGTCTAGCTGGCGGCGAATGTCTGAGCCTCCAATTAGAACACAGGAGTAGATAGGCAGATTGGTGGCTAGCGAGCGGATCTCGTCTCGGATCTGAATCGCTAGCTCACGAGTGGGGGCGACGATCAGACAGGTTTCACTGGGGTTGGCCATCAGTTTTTGAATAATGGGTAGCGCAAAAGTGGCGGTTTTACCAGTGCCGGTGTCGGCCAGACCGATAATATCTTTACCAGCGAGAGCGTGCTCAAGGGCTTGGTCTTGAATTAAGGTAGGGATGACCATTCCCTTGGCAGCTAAATTGATATGGATCTGAGGATGTAGATCAAAGTCACTAAAGGCGTGTTTGATGACCGATTCGGCCTCGGTTTGAGGGGTAGCGGCGCATATAAAGAATCTAGGGTCGAGAGCCTTAGGCATGAAACGATTTCTTTTCTGAAAATTGTTGGCTGGTCGATAGCCACTATTAAATGATCCGCCAGCACGGGCAGGTCTACGACCATAGGAAGGACGTGAATTATACATATATTTGTGGGGGTGTCCCCGATTGTCCCCTGGAAATTAAAGCTAGACAATCGAGATCGAGTCTACCTCAGAGCTAAAGGCTCAAGTACCTAAGAACAATTATGGGTTATTGTAGCACAGAAAAGCCCCGCTGTATAGCGGGGCATAGATTACTCGGGCTCGGTACCGAAGGCTGGAGGAATACTCCAGTCTGGCTTAGTATCTGAATCTTGGGCTTCTTTTTGGACGGCGAGAATTTCATCCCAGATCTGCATAGCCTCAGGAGAGACGGGGTAGGATTCAAAATGATTGCCAGTGATGATAAGGTCGGACAAGTTCCGACAGGAGAGGGCGATACCATCAGCTGTTAGGGCTGAATAACCACTAACTTTCCAGATGATGGTACATGTTTCTTCCCAGGCAGCTGGTGATCCCTCACCCTTGAGGATAATAACCTGATCGCCTGGTTTGAGCTGTGAAATTCGTTCGCCAATAGGATTTGGGTAGGACATTCCACCACCACACATAGTAGACCTCCTTGGATATAAACGTACTGGCGTATTTTACTAGATAAGACAGAAGAATTGCAAGAGAAGCTGTTCTAAGGGCAAGGCTGAGAGACCGGTTTTGAGTCTTTTATCGGTTTTATAAAGCTCGCGGTGCAGATCTAGAAGGTGATTTAGAGTAAAGTAGTTTGCCTGGGAGATGACTAATCGTTTGGGGTAGGCCGAAAGCTTGAGGTATGAGGGGCCGGACTTGGCTTGGATCAGTAGACGCACCTGCCGAACCACCATGACCAAAATATATTCCGGCTGATGACCCAGCTCGAGGAGCTGGTCCCAACCTCGAAAAATGATTCGAGTATTTCCCGGACGCAGAGAGTCCAAAAACTTAAAGATCAGGGGATTTAAGTTTATGGTTTCTATTTTGGCTTGTGGTAGTTGTTTTAGAGTAGTCTCGGACATTTTTTTGGGCTCGTAGAGAAGTATCTCGGCCTGAGACAACTTTTGAAGAGCGCTAATAAGTCCTTCCTTTGATTTTGATTTGAGACTACCCAGAAGATTTTTGATGACGAGACAAGTACTGGTGCCAAAAAGATCGGTGGCGCTAGTTTCTTGACGCAAGGTAGTAGCATTTATTTCGCCGGCGTCTCTTTGAACTACCTCAAGATTTTTATTTTTGGCTTCGGCTATCAGCTTCCCCAGTCTTTGGTAAGAACCTAGAGTGTCGTCCCCGTGAATAATAGTGATCATTTAAGTAAGCCAAGTAGTGACTTAAAGCTATTGTAAAG
>JAGVOE010000043.1 GCA_020052895.1 Candidatus Woesebacteria bacterium | reverse complement strand
TGGACAAAAACTTTACAAAGCTTTGGAAAAGACTATCCCGAAGCAAAACTTTATCTTCTTTATATGGGAACACAAACTCATTATTACAAAAATATTACAGTCCTCCCTTTTACTAAGGCTATCACCACTCTTACGGAAATATTGCAAAAACCAACACCAAAATAATCAAGTCCGTCACCCCGACCGAAGTGGAGGCCCTGCCTGCCGGTTTACCCGCCGGTAGGAGAGCAGGCAGGGATCTCCCTCCACCCAAACTCCTACCGAGACGATGGCACCTCTCTCTACCGCACCCGCACCCCCCTTACCCATCCCCCATGTATCCGTTTTTTTCGCCGGGCAGGAAATATTTGAGTTTTTGTATCTGGCTCCCGGCTATCACGGCGTTTACATTCACGAAATAGGCACACTCTAGCCCCCCCCGCCATGGCGGGGAGGCTTTTCTGTACTCAGTCAGCCTCTGGCTGATCGCTTGACATCTATCCTGTAGTGTGTTACACTGCCCACTATGAAATCACTTCTACCCATCATCTTGGTTTTACTGCTCCTCACCGGAGCCATTACCTACTCTCTTTCCAAAAGGGTCATCCCCAAGGCTGAGGAAAACCGATTTGGCATCCCCGCCAACGAGATTATCACTCCCACCCCCGTCATCCTGAGCGAGACAGGTCGAAGCCTGCCTGCCGGCAGGCAGGGATCTCCCTCCATCACTCCTGCCATCGCCGAACCTGTTTTGACCACTTTACCTTCAGCCGGCCAAAAAGGCGGAATTGAAGCCGAAATCGTCACCGTCCCGGCCACCAAAACCGTCACCAGAACTACCAAAACCATCGTTTGTACTCCGGTTTATGGCCAAGCCAATACTTGTACCGAGCACATCGTGGTCGACACCGGTGCGCAAGATTCAATCTTCTTTAACTTCGCCGGTTTATCCTACCTCGCCGGCCTGGCCTCCTTCGTCTTCGCCAAACGAGCTTAACAAATCGTCATTGCGAACCGTAGGGGTTTGATTCATCAAACCCGCTTCGACAATCGAAAAATTTAACATTCTCCCTTGAAATTTACCTCTGCTCCCGCTAAAACAGGAACAGAGAGTAGACTTTAAGTTCTACGAACGAACTTTAAAAAGCTATTTCACCCACCCCCGCCATGGCGGGAGATCACATTCTCAAAGGAGAGAAAAAAATGATCGCACTCGCTTATGTTTTTGCCGCCATCTTTTTGTTGGCCGGCCTCATCTTACTGGTCCGAGCCTTCTTGGCTCCGGATCATCAGTATGAAAAAGGCGTCTACGCCGTCATGGTGCTTGTCCTCGCCGGCCTCGTTTTTGTCGTTGGCTTCTTGCTTGCAAACTTCAATCGCGGCAATATTGGCCCAGGTATGATGTTCCCCTTCTGGAATCAGGCCACAGTCCAAACCGAAGCCGCACCTTCAGCCTCAGAGGTAGCTCCCTTCGAGCCGGCCACCACCCAACCCGAAGCCGCCCCTGAAGCCGTGCCCAACCTCGCACCGTCAACAGCCCCAATTGTCCTTCCTGACTGCGTCAAGGTCAACGGAACTGCCGCCAACTATGAAAAGTTGTGGCTGAGAACCAATGGCTCCGGTATTTATGACCTCTCGAATAAGGACGTCCCTTCCATCACCTCGGACTACTTTTACTTCGTCGGTGGTAAGAACCCTGTCAACGAAGATCATGATATCTTTGCTTGGGACCCCAACACCGTCGTTGCCATCCGTGGTTTCGAGCTGTGGAACTGTGGCCCTATCGCCGCATTCACCCCCAAAATGGTGGTCGAACAGCAGGATAAATTGGCCCGCCAGAAATGGGAAAACGATCAAAGCAACGGTATCAAGCACAATATTGTCATTCACTATCCCGATGGGACCGTGAAGCGTTACGACAATGGTGCCGAAGTTCCGCTTCCCGCCAGTATGAAAGATATGAATTACTCTGCCTGCGGCGACGTTACCGTACCAAGTTGGCAGAATACTCCCGGCGATGTCCTTAATTCAGGCCAACCCATGACCAGCACCCTCGGCCAGCCTGGCTGTGGCTCTCTCTTCATTGGTACCCGGAATGATGCAAAAGTCGCTGTCTTCTGGATCGGTGTGGACGAGCGTTTCACCTATTCTGAAGGTAATTTCTGGGTCATCCCCGTCGGTTACACTTTGGATGATGCGGTCAACTTTACGGCCATCAAGCAGGCTATGGCCGAGCTTGGTATTACCACCATTCAAAACCGTGACGGCTATACCGTCTTCCCGAAATAGCCTCTCTTTTTACTCAAGCCCCCCGTTTTACGGGGGGCTTTTTCTTGCCTGCCAGCCAGAGCTGCGCAGCTGCGGGCTGGACATTTCAGCCTCAATGTGATATATTATAAGACTACATGAAACTCACGGCTTTACAGCTAAGTGCCTTCAACCGTCCCGATAGTCTTCTGGTGATCTCCACCTATCCGGACCAAAAAACCACCCATACCGGTGGCGGTCTCGCGACCTATACCAAGAATAGTTTATTGGCCATCCGTAAAGCCGATCCTCTCCGCAAGATTATCGTTTTAGCCAATATCATCGACGAGCCGGAAATCTACCTCGAAAAAGGTATTCTGGTTATCCGTTGCTGGGAGCGTTCCCTCCTCCACTTTTATTTTCCTCTCACCAAAGCTCTCTTAAAGTTTGACCAAGTCAAGAATATTTTGCTCGGCTTTGAATTCGCCGCCTATGGTGACTTATTTACCACCGGTTTGTTACCTTTGTACCTAACCATCCTGAAGTTCGCCGGCAAGCACCTCGTGACCGTCGTGCACCAAGTGGTTGCCGATCTCACCGATCTGGCCATCCATACGGGAATTGATAAAAACAAACACTTAAATCTTTACAATCGACTCCTCACTACTTACTTTCGCTGGCTAGGTTTTGCCTCCCACAAAATTGTGACCTTGGAAACGAACCTGGCCGACCGCTTCAATGAGATTGTTTCCGATCACAAAGCCATCGCCATTCCCCACGGTCTCTACCCCAAAAAAGCTATAGATCAGAAGCTAGCCCAGAAGAGACTCAATCTAGATTCAAAGAATCTTTACGTTCTCTGTTTCGGCTACTTGTCCCATTACAAGGGGTCCGACCTTATCGTCAAAGCTTTCAAGAAGCCTCTTATGGCGGGCGGGAAAAAAGTCCGTCTGATTCTGGCCGGCGGTGAAAATCAGACTCAAGGTCAAAAACACCACTACCAAAGGTTTTACAAAAATTTGTACAAAGCCATTGATAATAATCCGAACATCATTCACACCGGTTTCGTCCCTGATACCCGTATCAAGACTTTTTACTCTGCCGCCGACTTAACTGTCTTTCCCTATCGTACTTTTATGAGCGCTTCCGGGCCTTTGTCTTTAGCTTTTGCTTACCGCAAGCCTTTTGTTGTCTCCACCGCTCTCTCAAACTATTCCTCAACCACCTTCGATCTCTCCATCGATTCGATACGCAAAACCATCAAAGATGCCCTATCCAAGAAAAGAAACCTCAGTCAATTGGAGAAACTTTCTCAAGTGATGGCCACCGAAAGAAACTTCAACCACCAAGGCTCGCTCTACCTCTCCCTCTTCGACAACCCCTCCCCAGCACCAATTGCCACAGTGCTAAACTAGTTTGTGGCAAAGAACATCACCAAAGCCAAACACCGCTTCCCTCTTAGACAGATCCGACGGATCCCCAAATTCCTACGGCGTACCTGGCCAGTTCTCACTTTGGTACTCATCACTCTCTTTATCATCTTTCTAAACTACGAGCCAGGGACTTTTCTTCTTGGCTGGGACAATCTATCTTCCGAGCTGGCCCCGGCCACCAATCTTCGACGAGCTCTTTTTTCCGTCTGGCAAGAATATCAGTCTCTCGGTCTGTTGGGCGGTATGGCTCACGCTGCCGACCTTCCTCGTGTTTTTCTCATCTATCTCTTTTCCCTCATTCCAGGAGTTCCCACTTTTAGTCTGCGTTATCTTTTTATCTTCCTCCCCCTAGTCCTCGGGCCTCTGGGCACTTACTACTTTTTGTCTCATCGACTTTTCAAAACCCTTCTAGATTCTAGGACTACTCAGTACGCTTCTTTCCTGGGAGGTTTGTTCTACCTTCTCAATCTAGCCACTCTGCAGACATTTTTTACTCCTTTTGAATCTTTTACCTACTTTTACGGGGCTTTTCCCTGGTTGCTTTTTTTTGTCACCAGTTATCTAGAAATGCCTCGTTTAAACTCCCTTCTAGTTATTTTTATTCTGTCATTTATTTCCGCCCCCGCTTTTTATGTTGAAACCCTTTTTTTGGTCCTTGGTTTCTCCTTTATCCCCTTTTTTAGCGAAACTTTCTTGTCTCCCAAAAAGAAAAGAGCCTCCCTTAAAAAGATCTTTTTCTCTTTTCTGGCCATCTTAGTCCCCCAGCTTTTCTGGCTCTTACCGGTTCTCTTTTTTGTCTTCACCAACGGTCATGTCGCCGAGCAGGCCAAGATAAACTTGATCTCTTCCCCCGAGACCTACTTTCGCAATCTTCAGTTTGGCAACCTTCTCGATCTGGCTCTTCTCAAAGGCTACTTCTTCAACTTTCTGGATCTTTCCAGCCTTGGCCATTTCGATTACCTCCTCTCGGTCTGGCGTCATCACCTGGCCATTCCTTTAATAAGCCTGCTCGGCTACCTCTTTTTTTCTCTTATCCTCACCGGCCTCTACTACTCCCTCACCAAAAAGTTTTTCTGGACCAAGAGTCTTATCGGCCTTCTGGCTATCTGTCTTTTCTTTCTTCTCGGTGGCGGCCTACTGCTAAGCTCCACTTTTCCTTTTGTCGGTGAGCTCTTTCGCGCTCCTTTCACCAAGTTTTCCACTCCCCTTAGCTTCGTTTATGCCTGTTTCTTTGCGGTCGGCTCAGTCTTCCTCCTAGACCTCTTCACCTACCTTCACCGCCGTCTCACTTACCCCTTCACTCTTTTTTCTGTTTCTTTTTCTCTCCTCATCTTTATGTCCCCAATCTTCTCAGGCAACCTTATAAGTACCAACATGCGCCTAACTCTGCCTCCGGAGTACTCGGCCCTCTTCAGCTATCTAAATACTCAAGATCCGGCCACTCGCCTGGCCAACTTTCCTCAGTACACTTTCTGGGGCTGGAACTACTACGACTGGGGCTATCGTGGTTCCGGTTTTCTCTGGTACGGCCTTCGCCAACCCATTCTTGATCGGGCTTTTGACGTTTGGGAAAAGAACTCCGAAAACTACTATCAAGAAATCTCTGCCGCTCTCTACTCTCACCGGCAGTCCGAGTTTGAAGACCTCCTCGACAAGTACGCTATTTCCTGGATCCTTCTAGACAAACACCTCATCGCCCCCGAAACCCAGACCGATATTGGCAACGCTACTTTGGAGGAATTCCTTACCAGCTCGACCAAGTTTTCTCTGGCCAAAAACTTCAGTGACCAGCTCTATCTTTACCGTGTCGATCTCCACTCCAAGCCCCAAAACTTCCTCTCCCTCACACCAAGCTCCAGTACCCTCGCACCAACAACTTCTTCTCCCTTCTCCTCCCTCGCTCTCCGTCCCAGCACCGACTGGATCGAAAAAGGAGAGTATCTCTCCGTTTCCGTCCCCCTCCCAACTCCAACAACCAATAACCTTGAACCAATAACTCTTCAAATTCCCTCCCTCACCGATACCGAGACTCTCCTGCCAGTCCGCCTTGAGTATCAAAAGTTTCCCCATGCTCTGACCATTCGTCTCACCCCTATCGTCCCCACCCTTTTTGCCGGCGACCAGCAAATCAATCTTCCCGCCCAGCCCACCATTATCCAAGTTCCTATTTCGACACCGACCGACAGTTTTATTCTCCAGCTAGATCACCAGTTTTGGCCTATTCAGGACCCGGCCGAAATTCCCGACCTGGGCAATTTGATCTCTTTGGGCACTAGCTATCTCCCCGCCCAAGACAGTTTCCAAGTTAACCTCTTCGACGGCGCTAGCTCGGATCGCTTCGATCTCCTAAACGGCCTATCTCTGTCCGACCCAGTCCAATGTTACTCTGGACCATCAATCTCCCCCGCCGTCAGACACATCGAAAAAATCGTCACTCCTCGAAATATTTCTCTCATCGGTACCGATGTCGTCGGCTGTCTCTCCACCCCTCTCCCGCTAGTTCCTTCCGACTCCCTCATCTCTCTCTCTTTTACCTACTCGTCTGCTACTCTTACTCCGGGTAACGCCAACATCTCCGGCTCAGACTATCACCCTCCGGAAATTCCTCAGCCGCTAGAGCCACGCTCTCTTCCCAGGCCGGCTCAAGTCTTTAGTCGCTCCACCGGCCAGTACCAGCAAGCCAACTTAATCTTGGAAGCTTCAGGAGCCAAGTCGGTCCAAGAAATCACCTACCAGGACGTCACCGCCTCCACTCACAGCCTGATTTTTTCCACCAAATCCCAGATCAGAAGCCTTCCCAGCCAAGAAATCTATCTTGGTGATGAAGTCCAAAATCTGCAAATTTCCCTGCCCATCACCAATACCTCACTCGACCTCAGACAAACCTCAGATAGCAACGGTCTTTTCCCGGAGTCCCGCAACTGCGACCAGTTCAATCCCCAGGGCAAAACCGTCAAACTACTTTCTCCGGCAGGCTTTCTTTACCAAAGTCAAAACGCCATCGAATGTGACTACCTCAGCCTGCGCCACCTGCCTCACGCTCTCAACTATTTGTTGTCCTTCAAGGCTGAGTTCCAAAAAGGCCTGCCTTTAACAATCTGCTTCGAAAATCACTCCACTTATCGTTGTGATATTTATGAGCGGCTTACTGAGACCCATCTCTCTCAGTCACTCATTCAGCCCATTGCCAACTCCCAAGAGCCACCCGGCTACACCCTTCATCTTTTCAATCAGTCTCTTGGCCGACGCATCACCTCCAATCTTCTCAAAGAAATTTCCATTCGCCCTATCCCTCTAAATTTTATGAACTCCATCTCCCTC
>JAGVOE010000074.1 GCA_020052895.1 Candidatus Woesebacteria bacterium | reverse complement strand
CGAGTTTGTTGTCAAAAAGATTCTTGTAGAAGGCTCTAAAAAGACCGGGCAGAGAGAAGCCGTTATGGCTATAAAAATCTTTGTCTTCGGCGGCTAGAAAAGCATTCCTGACATGTTGAGGGAGATCGTGGAGACTAACTAGAGTACGATTTTCGTCTTTGTAGATTTTGTAAAGAAGAACTCCATTTCGGTCGAGAATTTGAGTGGTAAGCTTTGAGGGGTATTGAGAAAGTTGTTGGGGGTCAGGTAAGTCGCGAAAAATCTCAAAGTAGAGAACGAAAGAGAGAACCCCGATAGATAGTAGAAAAAATAGGTAACGTTTGGGTGGAGTAAATTTGTATAGTCCCGCCACTAGGCGGGAGACGAAGTGTAATGGAGTGAGATTGCCACGCCTGCCTGCCGGCAGGCAGGTCGCTTTCGCTCCTCGCAATGACGGGAGAGGGGAGACAAGATTGATTTTGGGTAAACGAAGAGAGGGAAGTTTTTCGAGTAAGAGGAAGATAGGATCCAAAAGCGAGATGAGGGAAAAAAGTAAATTAAAGACAGGACGACCAATAGACAGAATAAGGTTAGCTGGTTGGTTGTATTTCTTTTTACCCATATCGAGAAAATTTAGATTCTTGGAAAGGGCGTCTCTATGGTCGATTGTAAGGCTAGAAGGTGAAAAAAACTAGGGGGAAGAAAGATCATTGATTGGTCCCCATAACTCCTGGTAAGGAGTTTCATAGCCAATGGCCCAGATAGCAATACCCCCCAGACCGGCTGACTTTACCAACTTTATTTTTTGCTGGAGAGAGGCAGGGTCTTCGTAATAGATCTGATGAGTTTCTGATCCGGTTTCAAAGATCAAGTAAGGACTAAGGGTAGTTTCTGACCAGACAGCTGAGAGAGACGAGACGGTGGGATCAGAAAATAAAGACTGAATTCTGGAGTAACTGGCCAAGGAGCCGGTGCGCGGATAGATATTGGCCAAGAAGTTTCTGCTGGTCGTTTGCCACTCATAACCGTAGAAGGGAATACCCAGAAGAATCTTTTCTGGAGAAAGGAGTTTGGTAATTTGTGACAGATGAGTGAGAATGTCTTGATCAAGGCAAGCTGAGGTACGGCCGGTTTGGCATTTGCCAGTAAGTGGCGCCACCGGCCCGGCTTGAGCTGAATTTTTTCGGTAGTAGTCGTAAGCCATCACGATAAAGTGATCGACGGTACTATTTAGAGCGCCGAGATCCCAAAGACGAGACTTGGATCCAGAATCGGCGAAGATATCAATATCGAGTTGGCAGTTTTTGTTTAAGTTTAGACAAGCGGCTTTTAGATCTTGAATAAAGATGACGAAGTTTTTACGGATACTTAGACTAGGCTTTCCGACATACTCAAAATCAATGTTTAAATCATTGAAGTTAAAGTCACGATAAACACTGAGGATAGAGCTAATGGCAGTGGCGGCGTTTAGCCGATCATTTAAGATAGAGTCGATAAGGTCCGGCTCCATAGCGGTCACTGTGAGAACGGTTTTTTGGCCAAGAAGTTGAGACTGATAAAGAAGTTTCCCAGTCGTTTTGGAGTTTAGTTTGTTCCAGCCTGGCTCTTGTTCATTTTTGATGTTCACCTTGTTTATAGTGCCGTTGGAATTCAGATCGACGGCGAAGTAGGCAAAATGAGTGAGGGAGTTAATATTGAGATCGTTAGCATACTTGAGATTCCAGTAAGGAAAAAAACCGTAAATGATCTTGGGAGACTTAGAAGCGGTAGAGTGACCACTAAGAACTTCAACCAAGGCGATGGGACTGACCAAAGGAAGGGTATTTCTCCACAAAAGATAGGCGCTTGTCCCGGAAAGAACTAGGACAACGACCAGTAGTACTGATTTAATTTGACGGAACATTTTCTTGGGTAGGAGAAGGAAGGTAGTTTTGGGGGGTAATGGTTTTGAACTGGAAGCGTGAGTAGTCAATAACGGTTTGTGGCCATTGGATGTGCCCTTTGTCGTCGACTGGGTAGGCACAGTCGAGACAGAAGTTTTGAGTAAAAGGATCGCTGACGACAGTGTGCTCTTCCAGATCCCGATCAATAGTTTCGTCTCCCGGTAAAATAGGATATTTGTCGGAGCGACGGACCCAGATTTGCTTTCTAGTTTGAAAAAGATTTTGACCTAAAGGGAGGTGGCCTTTGATGAAGTATTCAGAGTGCGACTCGCACTGATTTTCTTGCTGGGCCAGAAGGCCGGTTAAGTTACAGACCTGGAAGTTGGTGACCATTTCTGGTTGAGTGAGGGGCTTGTTTTTAAGGTTTTGAAGAACCTTTTTCATAATGATGTTCCAGACAGGAGAGGCGCCAGTTACACCAGAGGCCACATAACTCATGGATGAGTTGTCGTTGTTGCCAACCCAGGTGGCGGCCAGATAGTCTGGGGTGTAGCCAATAGTCCAGTTGTCCTTTAAGTCGTTGGTAGTACCGGTCTTGACTGAAACAGTATGTCCGAGAATAACTAGCTTGCTGGTGGACCCAAAAGCGGCAGATCGAGCGTTATTGTCGGCCAGTATATCGGAGATGATAAAAGTAACCTCCTGAGGAAGGGTTACCTTTGGATCGGTAGGAAGGAGATTTTGGACATCGTTTTGTTTTTCAAAATCGGTCCAGTTCAAGGGCATGACGGAGACCAAATTGGCGGTTTTTTCCGGCTGAAACTCTTCGAGGACCTGACCATCGAAGGTCTCTACTTTTAGGACGGAAACCAAGGGGACGGTAACACCTCGGTTGGCAAAAGTACCAAAGGCTTTGGCCATGTCGAACATGGTAACCTCTCCACCACCAAGAGTAAGCGATAGTCCGTAGCGGCTGGGGTCGGTCCATGAAGAAATACCCATAGCCGAGGCGGTGGCAATAAAAGAATCAAGGCCGTTGAGGGCGAGTTGTTTGACAGCCGCGATATTGAGAGAGCTGGCGAGAGCCTGACGCATAGAGACCGGCCCTCGAAAGGAGCTGTCATAGTTTTTTGGACAGTACTGTTTTTGGCCATTAACATTGAAACAAGTGGGAACATCGAGGTAAGTAGTGCTGGTTGGCCAGCCAAGAAGAAGGCCGGTGGCGTAGTTTATGGGTTTAATTGAGGAACCAGGTTGGCGGAGTGAAGTAACAACATTAACCTGACCATCAATTTCATCGTTGTAGTAGTCTTTTGATCCCACCAAGGCAATAATCTCTCCGGTGTTAGGACGAGTGAGAATAGCGGCCCCATTGCTAATTTTTAGATTGGAAATTTTTTTTAGTTCAGCAGAGAGAGAGGCTTGAATATAATTTTGTAAGTCAAGATCGAGAGTGGTGGTTACCTTTAAGCCACCTAGGTTGACTTTTTCTTCACCGTATTTTTGAACCAGACTGTCTCTGACCATGAGAGAGAAATGGGGAGCATTGATGGTGATATTTTTTTTGATAAAGTTTAGTTTTTCATTTTTGGCGGAGTTGACCTGATCTTCAGTAATATACCCATCTTCAAACATGCGTCGAAGAACTTCGTGCTGGCGATTGATGGCCAGCTCAGGGTTGGCACCAAAAGGAGAGTAACGAGTGGGTGATTGGGGTAGTCCGGCGAGGAGAGAAGATTCGGCGAGATCAAGATCCTTGGCCGATTTACCGAAGTAAGTTTGGGCGGCGGTCTCGATACCGTAGACAGTACCTCCGTAAGGAGCGTGGTTGAGGTAGAGCTCTAGAATCTGGTCTTTGGAGTAGTAAACTTCGGTTACCAAAGCTAGAACGGCCTCCTTGATTTTGCGAGAGATGGTTCGGCGAGAATCTGAGAGTAAGGAGTTTTTGACTAGCTGCTGGGTAATAGTGGAGCCTCCTTCTAGCCGCTTGCCTCTTAAAGTATTGAAGGTGGCTCTAACAATGGCTAGAGTATCCAGGCCGTGGTGACGATAAAAATTTTTATCTTCAATAGAGATGGTGGCTTGTTTGACAAAGTCTGGAATATTCTCGGAAGAGATAGGGGTACGACGGATGTCGGAGTAAACCTCGTAGAGTAACTGGTTGTTTCGGTCGAGAATTTTGGTACTAATAGGAGCAGGTGTTTTGACTAGTTTGGCGGGGTTGGGGACATCTTTGAGAAGAAAAAACAAGAAGATGAGAGAAAAACCTGAAATAATAAGAAGGAAGTTTAAAGGAGTGAATCGGCGATGTCTCAAGACCTTGAAACAGCTTTTTTCAAGGGCGTGTAAAATTTCTTGGCGGGTCATAGACATGGTCAGTCTATTATACCTGTATGCTAGTATGGAAAGGTGAGACGACTGTGGTATTACTATATTTATCTACTGGTTGTATGGGGAGGCTTTCGTTTTTGGGGACGATTGTCGGAGGTTGTTGAAGAGCTTTGGTTTAAGCCGTTGCTGTGGCTAGTGCCTTTGTTTTGGTGGAACTTAGCCTTGAAAGAACAACTGGTGATGTTCGGACGTAAGTGGGGGAGCTCGATTGGGTGGGGTGTTGGGGTGGGCGTTTTTTATTACTTGTTAATTAGGGGCTGGAGTTTACAGGGAGATTGGGGGTCTAACGTGCTGCTGATAGCAGCAGCGACAGCAGTAACGGAAGAGATAACCTTTAGCGGCTTTGTAGCCGGATATCTAGAAAGAAGACGCAGAGGTTGGGTAGGTAATTTTTTGATAGTCGGGCTCATGGTAGCGATTATAAGATTACCTGTCTGGTTGGCGGTTTATAAGCTGGGACTGAGTGAAGTGACTGGAGCCTGGTTTTTGGCTGGAGCAAGTGGAGCTATCAATGCCTGGATAAGAGTGAAAACTGGTAATGTGACTGGCTCGATACTGGCCCGTATGGGAATGAATTTGGCGGTTTTGGGATAACGCCGTAGATTTTGCGGAGATTGGCCTTGATGATGTAGTTTGATATTTAAGGTGGTGGTTGACATACTAAGGGTGGTGGACAAAGATTGATGACAACACTAAATATATGAACTGTCCATACTGTTTACATGAAGATACCGCCGTCTTGGAAAGTCGAGGATTGCCCGATGACCTGGGGGTACGGAGAAGAAGACGCTGTAAAAAATGCGATAAGCGTTTTACTACTCACGAAGTGGTAGTTAATATCGATTTGAAGGTAGTTAAGAAGAGTGGCAAGGTCGAGCTGTATAGCCGGGACAAACTCTTAAAAGGCGTTTCCAAGGCTTGTTACAAACGAAAGGTAGAAAGCGAGGAAATTGAAAACTTGGTCGACGAAGTTGAGTGCAAGCTGCTCAATCGTAAAACAGTGGAAATTAAGTCGAGCGATATTGGCAAAATGGTTCTGAGCCGGCTAAAAAAGCTCGATGAGCTGGCTTACATGAGATTTGCCAGTGTATATATGGATTTTAGTAACGCCCAAGACTTTAAGCGGTTTGTATTGATTTCTCAGAAATCTTTATCTAAGGCAGATTAAATAATTACTAAATTTGGTCCAAAAAATGAAAAAAACTAAGAGTCCTAATAGAAAAACAGTGAAGATTGTGTTACCAACAACGATAGTTAAGAGAGATGGTAGGGTAATGCCGTTTGAAATAAGCAAGATTGAAAAAGCGATTTGGGCTTGCTTTAAAGATCTGGGAGTAGAGCCGACAACGCAGGTAGAAGAACTAGCTCGAAGAGTGGTTAATATTATTGGAGTCAAATACGAAAAGCCAACGGTGGAGCAAGTTCAGGACGTGGTCGAGTTAGTCTTACAAGCCGCGGGTGAGTTTGAGGCAGCCAAGAACTATATTATTTACCGAGTAGAACATGCCAAGCTAAGAGATATCAGGCCGATTCCCAAAGAAGTGGTTAAGGCTTTTGCTGATAGCGATGTGTACTTTGAGAATCAGGTCCAAAAGTTCCAGTTTTTTGACAAGTACTCGAGATTTAATTATGACTTGGGAAGAAGAGAGACTTGGAAAGAAACGGTGGATAGAGCGGTAGAGTACTTAAAAGAGCTGTCGGGAGGAAAACTAGAGGCGAGTACTTATAAGAGAATTAGGCGCTCGATCTTGGAAATGAAGGCGACCCCTTCGATGAGATTGTTAGCCATGGCTGGTCCGGCGGCTAGAAGAAACAATATTAGTATTTACAACTGTTCATATCAGCCGGTAGATAGCATTGACTCGTTTGTGGAAGCATTAATTATCTCGATGAACGGCTGTGGAGTGGGATTTTCGGTGGAGAGTAAGTATGTAGAAAACTTGCCAAGAGTAAAAAGACAGAGCGGCTTGGAGACTAAACAGATGTTGATTGAGGACACTACCGAGGGCTGGGCCGAGGCCTTGAAAACTGGCCTGAGTATTTGGCTAGATGGTGGTGATATTCGGTTTGATTACTCTTCACTCAGACCAGCCGGAGCGATTCTAAAGACCAAAGGGGGAAGATCTTCAGGGCCGGAGCCACTTAGACGGATGTTGGAGTTTGCCAGAGAACGAATTATGGCTAGGCAGGGAAGCTTTTTGAGACCGATCGATGCTCACGATATTATGTGCGAAGTGGGAAATGCGGCTGTTTCCGGCGGAATGAGAAGAACGGCGATGATCTCGCTTTTTGATTTTGATGATAAAGAGATGTGGAACGCTAAATCGGGTGACTTTGAGCGAGACAACAGCCAGAGGTGGAATGCCAACAATAGCGCTGTTTGGCCGTTATCTGGTTTGACCCAGTTGGAGGTGACTCAGCAAATGTTGGAAATGGTTAAGTCTGGCAGGGGAGAGCCTGGCATTTTTAATCGTCAGTCGGCAGTGGAGATGAGGCCTGCCAGAAGAGCTGAGGCTGAGTTTGGGACCAACCCTTGTGGTGAAATTATCTTGAGACCGTTTGAGTTTTGTAATCTTTCGATCGCGATTGCCCGACGCGAAGACACCTACGAGACTCTGAAGGATAAGGTGGAGGTAGCGACCATAATTGGAACGATTCAGGCTATGGCCACGGACTTTAAGGGACTTAGGCCGAGCTGGAAGAAAAACTGTGAAGAAGAAAGGCTTTTGGGGGTGGATATAAATGGTCAGATGGATAGCCCGGTGGCTCAGGATCCGGCAGTTCAAGGTCGTTTGCGTCAGGTGGCGATAGAGACTAATAGATTGGTGGCCGCAAAACTGGGAATTAATCAAGCGGCCTCGGTAACCTGTGTCAAGCCTTCGGGAAACTCTTCACAGTTGTTTAACTGTGCTTCGGGAATTCATGCCAGGTGGTCACCGTACTACGTGAGAAATATTAGGGTAAGCACTCACTCATCGATTTATAAAGTCTTAAAGGACGAAGGGGTTCCGATGGATCCAGAGAACGGTCAAAGCCCAGAGACAGCCAATACTTGGGTAATCCACTTTCCGGTAAAATCTCCGGATGGCGCAGTAACTAGAAAAAGTTTTTCGGCGATCCAGCAGTGTGAGTACTGGCTCCAGAACAAGATAAATTGGACGGAGCACAATCCAAGTGTCACCATAACCTATCACCCAGATGAAGTCATCGATTTGGTGAAGTGGGTGTGGGACCACCGGAATATGATAGGCGGAATGTCTTTCTTGCCGGCTTTCGACGCAGCTTACTCACAGATGCCTTATCAGGAAATAGAGAAGGATGAGTACGAGAAATTGAAAGACAGTTTCCCCGCGATAGACTTTAGTAAACTGTATCGCTATGAAGAAGAAGACTTTACTAAGGCAGCCCAGGAGCTGGCCTGTGTGGCCGGCTGTGACATCGATCCAATTGAAGGGAGGGTCTAGAGGGACTGAGACAGAAAAAGTTTTGAGAAATTGGGGTTTGACAGGTGCTCAAAAATGGGATTAAATGATGTTAGGTTATTTTGATTACTGTCAGTCTTTTGTTGACATTGCTAAAAGCAAATTGTGGTGGGTTTTTTCGGCAACATCGGTCTTTTTTGCCTTTTTCACTAGCTTATATAGTCTGAATGAGGTTCGAACATTGGGCAATGGCGTATCTTTATAGTTTTCTTATAGCTAGGCTGATTATGATAAGGTTATATCAGTATGAATCCTAAAAAAGGACTGCTTTATGTTTTTGAGGGAGACGGAAAGGGCAAAACCTCTGCTGCCCTCGGAGTAGCCGTGCGAATGCTTTCACTGGGAAAAAAGGTGGTTTGGATTTCTTGGTTTAAGTCTTTGGAGTGGCCTATTTCGGAATCTCGACTGCCGAAGTATTTTGGATCCAAACTTAAAATGTACTGGATGGGTAAGGGATTTTTTATTAAGTCAGAAAAGTCAAAAAAGTTAGCTGGAGGGGCGGTGGCTATGGACAAGTGCTCTCAAGAAGATCATTTGAAGGCGGCTCGAAAAGGACTGGCTTTGGCTTTGAAGAAGCTCAAACAAGTAAGACCACCAGAATTACTAATTTTGGATGAGCTGATACGGGCAGTGAGCGAAGGTCTTTTGACAGAAAGAGAAGTGATCGAGCTTATAAAAAACAGAGGAACAACTCACCTAGTCGTAACCGGACACAGGGCATCGAAAGAGATTTTGAAAGAGGCGGATCTGGTGACTAAGATGGAGAAAGTTAAACACCCATATGATAAACAGAGGTTGGCGGTGCGGGGTTTGGACTATTAAGTTCGGCATTTGAGACAAAAAATTGGTATAGTTAATTATGCCTGCATTGGGTAAGGAAACGGAACATCAACTAACTCCAGATGAGATCGCCTCGCGAGAGATTGAAGGCTATCTTGACAAGGTGGAACACCAAGCCGAAACCCAACTACCTCAAACGGCGAAAGTGACATTGGTTCCGACGCCGCCAGCTTCTGGACAGGTAAGTTCGACAACGACTGATTTTAGTCAAGCTCCCGGCTTAGGAGCCACAAAAATAGTTTTACCATTGGATCAAGCAGAAGTAGAGGGCGGGCTTAGTCGGGGGGTACTGGAAGGGTTTAGGTGGCTGGCAGAGTGGTGTGTAATGATGATTAAAAAGTATCCGGGGCGGGTGTTTTATCTACCTCCCCAAGCTAACAAATGATAGATTTAAATTTTTGGATCCAGTACTTCTTGGTGGTACTTTTGGGTGTGGCTTTACTAGGGACTGCGGTAGTAGGCTTTTGGATGCTGTTTGTAATCTGGGTCAGAAACAGAAATAGAGAGCAGGTCAGTCTAGATTTTGTCCTGCTAGAGTTGGCGGTACCTAAGGATAATGAAGTAAAGGTAGATGCAGTAGAGCAGATGTTTACAGCTCTTTTCTCTCTCAAAAAAGGTGGCTTTTGGCAAAAATTTGAGCCGCAACAGCACCTGTCTTTGGAGATTGTGGGGAAGAAAGAGGACATTCGTTTCTACATCTCTTGTCATAAAAAGAATGTGGAGCTAGTAGAAAAACTGATCTCCGGAACTTATCCAGGGACACACGTAAAACAAGTAGACGAGTACAACATCTTTTATAAAGATACTAAGGTTGATTTTGCAGAACTAGCTTTGAAGAGTGAGAGTTTTAAGCCAATTAAGTCTTTTAAGGAGTTACCGGTTGATTCCTTGTCTTCAGTGGTTTCAGCGATGGCTAAATTTGGAGATAACGAAGCCGCGGCAATCCAGATAGTAATTTCACCGGCCGACTCAGCTTGGAGTAAATCCGGTCTGGACTATGTCTCAAAACTAAAAAAGGATGAGTCTGATCCGGAGAAGGCTAAGTTTAAGATGAACCCCCAAGATATCGAAGCGATTACCAATAAATGCAGTAAAGTGGGCTTTTTGGCTAGCATTAGAATTGTGAGCGTGGCGCCCACCATTGACCAGGCCAAGGCGAACCTAAGCAACATAAAGGGCACTCTGTCTCAGTTTGCGAGTAATCAAAATAGTTTTGGAGGTAACAAAATTTGGTTTAAACAGTCCTTTATGCTCGACTTTATTTTTAGATACCAAAATATGTGGAGTCTTAACTCGGTTTTGTCGGTGGATGAGCTGGCGACGGTCTGGCACTTGCCGAGCAAGGCAATTGAAGGTTCACATATTCACTGGCTGACGGCGAAGACGGCGCCAGCATCTGGATTGTTTCCGGAGTCTGGTCTGTGGTTAGGGCGCTCAGTTGACAGAGGTCAGGAGAGAAATATTTATATGGGAGAGATGGACAGACTACGACACCTCTACATCATTGGTCGGACCGGAACCGGGAAAACCGAGCTACTTAAGTCGATGATTGTCCAAGACATGAGGGCGGGTAAGGGATTGTGCTTTATGGAGCCACACGGAGACGGTATTGAGGAGCTTCTGGAGTTGGTTCCACCCGAGAGAGCTGAAGATGTGATTCTTTTTGACCCGTCGGATAAGGGGCGACCGGTCGGACTGAATTTACTTGAAGTCCGCAACTATGACGAAATGCATATTGTGGCTTCTTCAATTATCAACTTGATGTATAAATTGTACGACCCGCACCGGACCGGTATGGTGGGGCCTCGTTTTGAGCATGCAATTAGAAATGCTATGCTAACTTTGGCGACTGTTCCCGGAGCCACCTTTGTAGAGGTAAATAGGGCTCTGACTGATCAGAAGTACGTTCAGGAAATCTTACCGATGGTCAAAGACCCGATTGTAAAACGATACTGGACAGATCAGATTGCTCAGACCAATGATTTTCATAAATCGGAAACCTTGGACTACATTGCTTCCAAGTTTGGCCGGTTTGTAACCAATGAAATGATCAGAAATATAATAGGCCAGTCAAAAAGTACTCTTAATTTCCGGACAGCTATGGATGAAGGTAAAATAGTATTTTTAAAGTTGGCTAAAGGTATCTTGGGTGAGGAGGACTCGAGCTTCTTGGGAAATGTCCTGGTACCTAAGATACTGGCGGCGGCACTGTCTCGGCAAGAGGTACCCAAAGACCAAAGACGGCCATTTTACTTGTATGTAGACGAGTTTCAGAACTTTGCCACGCCGGACTTTGCCCAGATGCTTTCGGAGGTGCGTAAGTACGGGATAGGCTTGGTACTGGCTAACCAGTTTGTGAGCCAGATTGATGAACAAGTGAGAGACGCTATTTTTGGAAACTGCGGAACACTCATGACCTATCGAGTTGGTGTGCAGGACGCGGCGATCTTGGCCAAAGAGTTTGAAGGAGTTTTTAACGAGACTGATCTGGCTAATATTCCGGCCCAAAATATTTATGTCAAAACGATTGTCAATGGAACTCCGACCAGACCTTTTTCGATGAGTGTAGACAGAGACCTTAAAGCTGAAAGAGCCCAGGGTAGTCCGGAAGTGTCCAGAATGGTCAAAGAACTTTCGAGGCTAAAGTATGGACGCGATGTGGCTGAGGTGACGGAGGAAATTGAGAAAAGATCCAATCTGTAAGTAGGGGAGTGATAAAATAGCTGAATAATTGGGCCGATAGCTCAGCTGGTTTAGAGCGTCGAGCTTATACCTCGAATGTCCCTGGTTCGAATCCAGGTCGGCCCACCAGCAAAAGTGACAATGAAAAAACAGCCTAAAATAAAAATAAAGCAAGACAGACTCTTGAGAGTGTCCCAGCCAGAGGAAGTCTTGAAGGACTATCTGGGCGACAACTGGCCTCAGGAGATGGTCATCAGTGGCAATCTGGAGCTCGGGAAGACGGGTAACCCGGTGACTATTTATATGGAGGATGAGATAACGGGTGAGCAGCTAGAAATCTCGGGAGTTAAAAATGCCTTTCTGATTCTGGAAGACACCAGAAAAAATACCTCGGGCTGGCTAGCTTTGGCGGTGGGATCGATAGAAAGAATGGAGGAGGTCTTGAGTTTTTTGTCTCAAACAACCCTAGGAACGATCAGAAAACTGACCAAAAAGGCTTAGAGATCGATCATTCTGGGCTTGTCCTTGGCCGGTTTTTCGGAGATAAACTCCAAGTATTTCTCGGTAGTGGAAAGTCTTTTGTGGCCGACTAGCTTGCTGATGTAAACAAGGGGACTGCCAGAGGTGAGCTGTTGAGCAATAAAAGTGTGTCTTAGATCATTGACCTTGGCATTCTCAATACCGGCAAGATGGAAGTAACGGTCCAGATTGGAACGAATATTTCTGATTAGGAAGGAGTTACCAGTCTTGGTAATAAAAATGTTGGTGTTAGCACTTTTGGGACGAATGGCCAGATATCTCTCCAAAGACTCCTTGGCTGGCTGATTGATGGGAATAATACGCTCAGGATGTGATTCGTAGGCACGAATGGTGATTTGATTGGAGCGACTGTCGACATCGGCAATTTTGAGATTGGCCAGCTCGGAGATACGCATACCAGTTTGTAACAGGATCTCGACGATAGCGGCCATCCGCAAATCTTCTTTGCAGGCATCACGGAGAGCTCGGTACTCGATTTTGTTCAATAGACGGGGGGGTTTGATGTCGTACTTGGGGTGCGAAACTCCGGTAGAAGGATTTTCGGAGATTAGGCCCTGAGACTGGACATAAGAGAAGAAGGACTTGATGGAGTTGATTTTTCTGGAGATCGATTTGGTGGTGTAGTCCTTTTCAGCTAGATGAGCCTTGAAAGCATCGATACTGTCCTTGGTGACTTCGTGGAGGTTAAGAATGTCTGATTTGGCCACAAAATCGGCTAGCTGTTCAATATCTTTGGAGTAGGCTAGAATGGTAGCAGAAGCTCTGCCTTGCGTAGCAAGGTTAGCTTTGAAAGCGGCAATAGCCTGTTTGATATTGAGTTCTTTTTGTTCCATGTGTTTAAAGCACTTATTATATACGTCTCTAATTATAACACTCTAGGTCTAGAAAATGCAAGTAGGTAATCAAAGATTCACAGTTAGGCACGAAAATGGGTGGCTGAAGGCAGTGGCTCTGGTGATAGCTTGGTTAATAATCATTTCCTTGGCCAGGGATGTGTGGCGAATTAGAAAGGGGTTTGGCCGGATAACCGAGTCTGAGAAAAGGCTAGAGGCTGAGGAGGCTAGGAATCTTGAGCTCAAACAGAAAATGGAGCTGGTACAAACAGGAGAGTTTAGAGAGAAACTTATTCGAGAGAAGCTCAATATGCAGAAGGAGGGTGAGGTAGTGGTAATTATGCCTAACAAAGACTTGGGAGAAGTAAAAGCCTTGGGACCACAGGAAGCACTGGTCAGTAACTGGAATAAGTGGTGGAACTTAATCAATTAAGTGTTGCGGGTCTAGGGTTCCGCCCCCTAATTAAGCGAGATTATGAGCCTCGCAAGATACTTACCTTCCACCCGCAAATTAACGAACAGGGTATTTTATCACGAATGAGTAAACTTGACAATTCGGGTAATATATGGGCCTGGCTGGCATGATCTGAATGGTAAAATATAGAGGCCTGGCTGGGTAGCTTAGTTGGTTAAAGCATCGGATTCATAAACCGAAGACCGAGAGTTCGAGTCTCTCCCCAGCTACTATGAAAAAAATAATTTTGACGGGAGATAGGCCAAGTGGAAGATTGCACCTGGGGCACTACATAGGGTCTTTGGCTAACCGAGTGAGGCTACAGAATGAATACGATCAATACATTCTAATTGCAGACGTTCAGGCCCTGACAGATAACTATGAAAACCCCGAAAAGGTGGCTAATTCGGTACGAGAATTGGTACTTGACTACATCGCGGTAGGAATCGACCCAGGAAAGTCCACGATTGTGGTTCAGTCTCAACTGCCAGCTATTGCCGAGCTGACGGTTTTTTATCTAAATATGGTGAGTTTGAATAGGGTTCTTCGCAACCCGACGGTGAAAGTGGAGATAGAGCAAAAAGGCTTTGGAGACACAATTCCGGCCGGTTTTGCCATGTACCCCGTTTCTCAAGCGGCTGATATTACGGCTTTTGAGGCAAATTTGGTCCCGGTGGGAGAAGACCAGCTGCCGATGATAGAACAAACCAGAGAGATAGTGAGGAAGTTTAATAATCTCTATGGCCAGACTTTAGTTGAGCCTGAGGCGTTAATGGGCAAGTTTCCGAGGCTAATTGGACTAGATGGTAAGGCCAAAATGAGTAAAAGTCTAAATAATAGTATCTATCTATCTGATTCGGTTGAAGAGGTGAATAAGAAGGTGGGTAGTATGTATACAGATCCGACTAGATTGAAGCCAACTGATCTAGGACATATCGAGGAAAATCCGGTGTTTATATATCATGATGCTTTTAACCCAAACAAAGAAGAGGTTGAAGACTTGAAGAGGCGATATCAGGAAGGTAAGGTGGGAGACGTAGAGGTAAAACAAAAGTTGGCTGTGGCTATAAATAACCTATTGGAGCCGATGAGAAAGAGGCGGGTGGAGTTAGAAAAGAACCCGGCCGAAATTGATCGAATATTGAAAGATGGGATTGAAAAAGGGAGGGAGATCTCCGGAGAAGTCCTGAAAAAAGTTAAAAAAGCGATGAAAATCGATTACCAGTTTTAATAATGAATTTATTTAAATAGTCCCGCCATGGCGGGAGACAAAGATATGAAACCGACGATAAATTATCAAGATTTTGAAAAGATGGATATTAGAGTGGGAGAGGTGGTGGCGGCGTCGATACCAGAGTGGAGTAACAAACTAATAAAATTAGAGGTAGATATGGGGGAGGAGATTGGTCGGAGAATCTTATTTTCCGGTATAAGAAAGTGGTATAGCCCCGAAGATATGGTGGGCAAAAAGATGTCTTTTGTGATTAACGTGGCTCCAAAGAAAATGGGAGATCCATCGACCAACTCAGAACAAGGTGGGTACTCTGAGGGCATGCTGATAATGGCTGACTCTGAAGACAGGCCTTATCTTTTTTTTCTTCCTGAGGCCATTAAACCTGGAACGGTGATAAGATAAGACGACCATATGCAACAGCGAACTAAACCCCAAGTAAAAAAAGTTGAATTTAAGCTAAATTTAAATCCGAGAAGAATGCTGATCTGGATTTTGATAATATTTTTGTTTTTGCCCAGCCTGATAAAATTCTTGCTTGGATCAACAGGAATGGTCAAAGAACTGCCTTTGTCCACGGCCATAGCGGAGATCAAAGAAGGGAAGGTGGAGTCGGTTCAGATTAGAGGGCAAGAACTGATTCTTTTGTACCCTAAAGATGCCGAGGGAGTTCAGCTGGTGGGCACATCGAGAAAAGAAGATGGGGCTAGTTTTATGGATCAACTACAAAAAGCCGGAGTAGATGAGGGTAAGGTCAAGGTCGAGGTGATATCTCAGGACCTCATCAACTCATTCTGGAATGTGATTTCCTTGGTCCTACCGATTGTCGGATTTGGAGTATTAATGTTTTATTTAATGAAGAGACAGGGTGGCGGAGCGGATATGTTTGGTATGGGGAAGAGTAAGGCCAAGTTGTTTGCCAAAGGAAAGCAGAATATAAAATTTTCGGATGTGGCCGGAGTAGACGAAGCTAAAAAGGAGCTGGAAGAAGTGGTTGATTTTTTGAAAAACCCCAAAAAGTACGGTGACCTGGGGGCCAGGACGCCCAAAGGGGTACTTTTGACTGGGCCGGCCGGAGTAGGGAAAACCTTGTTGGCCAGAGCGGTAGCTGGTGAAGCCGGAGTACCCTTTTTCTCGATGGCGGGGTCAGAGTTTATGGAGATGCTAGTAGGAGTAGGAGCTAGTCGGGTACGTGACTTGTTTGAAACAGCCAAGAAAGCCTGTCCTTCGATTATATTTATTGACGAAATAGATGCTATCGGCAGAACCAGAGGCGGAAGCGGCGGATTTGGAGGTCATGACGAGAGGGAGCAAACATTGAATCAAATCTTGGTAGAGATGGACGGCTTTACTCAGTCTGATAATGTGGTAGTTTTGGCTGCCACCAACAGACCGGATGTTCTAGACTCTGCTTTGGTGCGGCCGGGGCGCTTTGACCGTCGAGTAACCTTGGATTTGCCGGACATTGCTGGCAGAAAGGCTATTCTGGAGATCCATAAAGTAGGGAAGCCTTTCCTTAAAGGTCTTAATTGGAACAAAGTGGCCGAAAGGACTGTAGGCTTCTCAGGAGCCGATATTGAAAATATGTTGAATGAATCGGCCATACTAGCGGCCCGAGACAATCGAAAGGAGATTGAGATGAAGGATGTGGAGGAGGCGGCGATGAAAGTGAAGATGGGCCCGGAAAAAAAGCGATTACAATCAAACTTGGAAAAGAAAATGACGGCTTATCATGAAGCTGGTCATGCTTTGGTAGGGCACTTACTGAAGGGGACGGATCCTATTCACCGAGTGAGTATTGTCTCAAGAGGTATGGCTTTGGGTTTTACCATGAGTCGGCCTAAAACAGACAAGTACCAGCAGACGCGCTCAGAACTAAAAGATGAAATGGCCATGATGCTAGGAGGCAGAGCGGCTGAAAAAATTGTTTTTAACGAACTAACGGCGGGAGCGTCAAGCGACATTGAGAGAGGAACGATTTTGGCCAGACGAATGGTGATTGATTTTGGTATGAGTGACCTTGGACCGGTATCTTTAAACCAAACCGTAGATGCAAACAGCTGGGGTTATACAGCTGGAGATAGTATCAGACTCTCGGAGACCATGCAGACAAAGGTGGACCTGGAGATTAAAAAGTTTGTGGATGAGGCTTACAAGCTGGCTGAAAGTATTATTAAGAAAAATAGAGCCATCTTGGATAAGGTGGTGGATAGATTGATGAAGGTCGAGACGGTCGAGCAAGAAGAATTTGAGATGATTGTGGGTAAAGTGAAGCCGGGACAAGAGACAGAATGAAGAAATTAATTCTTATAGATGGAAATGCCCTCTTACACCGAGCCTATCACGCCTATCCGCCGTTAACTACGCCCAAGGGTGAGCTAGTCAACGCTGTCTACGGTTTTTCAACGATGCTTCTGTCCGTACTAGGGAAACTCTTACCGTCACACGTAGCGGTGGCTTGGGATCTCAAGGAGCCAACATTTCGAAAACTTGAGTACGATGAGTACAAGGCCAATAGAGTACCAATGGACGAAGACTTGTCGACCCAGATAGAAAGAACTAAGGAAGTAGTAGAAAGCCTTAATATTCCTCAGTACGGAGTGAAAGGATTTGAAGCCGACGATATTATTGGAACGATCTCAAGGTTGGCGTTCGAAAGAACTCAAGAACTCAAGACCATGCCTGCCGGCAGGCAGGACTCAAGAACTCAAGATGAGGAAACGCAGGTGGTGATAGTGACAGGAGATAGAGATTCACTTCAATTGGTTAAAGAGAAAAAAGTGGTTGTTTATTTACCAATCCAGAACCACCATGCACAGTCAGTGGTTTTTGACGAAGACAAAGTTAAAGAGGTTTATGGCTTAAGTCCAAGGCAAATAATTGATTTGAAGAGTTTGATGGGTGATGCTTCGGATAATATTCCCGGTGTTAGAGGTGTGGGAAAGGTGACGGCGACCAAACTAGTCCAGGAGTATGGAAGTATGAGAAATGTCTACCAAAACATAGATAAGGTTAAAACTACTCCCCGAATAAAGGGTTTACTGATAAACGACAAAACAATGGCTGAGAAGAGTTACCACCTGGCAGAGATAAATACAGAGGTCCCCCTGGAGCTTAACTGGAGTGATTGTTTGCTGACCAACTACGACAAGGACAGGGTGATTTCTTTGTTTGAAGAGCTCAACTTTAAAAGCCTAATTAGCAAACTACCCCAAGATTCTTGGGAAAAGGAAGTACAAGACACTTTTATATGAAGATAGCTTTGGTTCATGACTATATTAAGGAGTTTGGTGGAGCGGAGAGAGTGCTAAGAGCTTTGGCTGATATGTACCCCCAAGCGCCTATTTATACGGCTTTTAGACTGAGGGGGTCTAGCTGTGATAAAGAGTTTGCGGACCGAAAAATAATAGAGAGTCCTTGGGCGTGGTTGATTAAGCACTTTAATTTGTATAGCCCGTTGAGGTTTTTGGTTCCTTTGGTTTGGTACTCTTTGAATCTCTCGGAGTATGATCTGGTAATTACTTCCTGCTCATCTTATTTTGCCAGAGGATTTAGAGTTTCACCCAAAACTAAGGTGGTAGCTTACTGTCATACCCCTCCAAGATTTCTTTACGGATACGAGACAAGTATTGATTTACAGAGATTTTGGATAGTCAGAGTTTATGCGGTGATAGTAAATCACTTTCTAAGAATTTTTGATGCCTGGTCTGCTCAGAGAGTGGACAGATGGATAGTGAACTCAGAAAATACCAAAAAAAGAGTTTGGAAATTCTATCGAAAAGAAGCGAGAGTAGTCTACCCGCCGGTGGAGGTCGAAAAGCTGATTGAAGAAAGCCGAGGAGTAATAAAGAAAGACTACTTTTTGATAGTCTCGCGGCTCGTAGGGGCCAAGGGACTGGTGGAGGCGGCCAAGGCGGCAAGACACAACGGGTTTGAGTTGAAAATGGTGGGAGAAGCGGTTGGTTTCTCTCAAGTAGAAAAACAGTTGAGAAGTGTAGGTGGAGTGGAACTTTTGGGGCGAGTGAGTGACCGCGAATTGGGAAAGCTGTACGCTGGAGCGAAGGGATTTATTGCCTTGGCTAGAGACGAAGACTTTGGAGTGACGGTGGTGGAGGCTATGGCTTCCGGAACGCCGGTAATTGCTTTTAGGGGTGGAGGATTTAAAGAGACGGTGATTGATGGGGTGACCGGAGTCTTGGTAGATAAGACGGATGAAGTAACTCTAAAAAAAGCGATTAAAAGATTTGAGTCTATAAAGTGGAACAGAGCCAAGCTGAGCCAACAGTCAAGAAAGTTTTCTAGAGAAAATTTTGAAGATAAGATGGGGAAAATGATTGATAAGATAGAGAGAGATGAGAAATAATCAAGCCTTGAAGGTGTTGTTTGCTAGTAACGCCATATACTTGTTTGCGGCCTTACTATTAGGGCCACTTTACGCCATTTATGTTCAAAAAATAGGTGGTATTTTGCTGGTAAGTGTTTCGACGGCAGTATTTTATGTATCCTCAACACTGTTTTTGATGTTTATGACTAGATGGGGGGATAGAGTAAAGGAAAAAGAGATCATGTTGGTAGCGAGTTACATTATTCGAGGGATTGGATT
>JAGVOE010000015.1 GCA_020052895.1 Candidatus Woesebacteria bacterium | reverse complement strand
GTATTCGAAAACCTGGCCACCTGTGAAAATCAACTCGAGTATCACGAAACCGAAAAACAAAAAAATCTCAGACTCCTTATCGAGTCCATGTACACCGAAGCCGAATTATTTCTAGGCACTGCTCACGAAAGACCAAGAAAGCCAGACGGTATCAGACTAAAATTTGATGATCAAGGCCGACTAGTTATCGACGAAGTCCTTGAATTTAAGTCATCAGAAAATGCTTTTGAGCACGGTCTTGATAAAGACCAGCCGCAGAAAAGCCTCGAAACCATTGGCGGTATCGTTAACATACTAAACAAACTTCTTACTGGCGAAAAAACTAGCACTCTAAAGCCAGTAGACGTCGATCTCTCCCTTAGCAAAAGAATTAAGAGGGATGGTCGTCTACAACAAATTCAAAAAAAACTTCAGACCATAACTATTCATGGTGACAAAATTACCTACTCTCCTGACTTAACTTACCATATCATTGTCCCCAATGGTGTCAAAATTCCTCAGTTCGATCCCGACTATTTATCCAAAAAATATGGCTCTATTATTAAGATGAAAATCAGTCAAAGCCATTTTTCTAAAAAAGACATCTATATGGTCACGGAAAAAATGAGTCACTCTAAACAAAATCGGGCTCTTGACTATGAAGCTGAATCACTGTCTAAATAGTAGTAACATTTCTAGGTTAAATAAGCTACAATAATTTTTTGACCCTATGGACAATACTGACAACAAACAAACCAAGCTCCCCGAAGAAACCAACGCCGCCGTCACCACTCTTTTCGCTATCGAAAATCTGATTAAGACTCACATCTCTCATATCGAGACGGTCAAGGCCGAGCTAGCCAAGCAAGCCGAGATGTTCAACGACATTCTAAACAACGACGAGGGCTACAAAAAAGCCGCGGACGAAGGCAAAGAAATAAACAAGAAAAAAGCCGAAGCCAAACAAAACATTCTAAAGTCCCCCAGCAATGCTTCTCTCAATCAAAAAATCAAAGACATGCGTCAGGAAATCAAAGAGCTCAAAGGCGCTCTCAGTAACTACCTTCAACAGTACCAAAAAATTGCCGACACCGACCAAATCGAAAGCGAGGATGGCGAAGTTCGTCAAATTGTCTACCAAGCCCATCTGGTCAAACTCACCGGCAAGTTCTCTAGGTAGATTTTTCTTGGTACATAGGCTATAATCGCCCAGCATGCTAAACATCCGAAACATCGCCGTCATTGCTCACGTTGATCACGGTAAAACTACCCTTATTGATGCTTTCATCAAACAGTCACATATTTTTCGTGACAATCAGGATGAAATGAACCAGACCACTCTCCTCGACAGCAATGTGCTGGAAAGAGAAAGGGGCATCACTATTCTGGCCAAAAATATCTCGGTCAATTACCAGGGCACCAAAATTAATATCATTGATACCCCTGGTCACTCAGACTTTTCCGGTGAAGTCGAGCGCACTCTGGGTATGGCCGACGGGGCCCTCTTGATTGTTGACGCCCAAGAAGGGCCGATGCCCCAGACCCGTTTCGTTCTCAAAAGAGCTTTCGAACTCGACCTTAAAGTCATTGTGGTTATAAACAAGATCGACAAAGTCAACGCCAACATTGCTCAAACTGAGGCCAAGATTGGTAATTTATTTCTAGAGTTAGCCACTCAGGATGCCCAGCTAGAGTATCCTGTTCTTTACTCGGTCAGTCGCACCGGCAAAGTTTTTAAAACTCTACCCACCGATTTCCATCAAGAGGGGAATGTGGTACCCCTCCTTGACGAGATTATCTCTTATCTTCCTGCTCCCACCAACAGCTCAGAAGGTCCCTTCAAAATGCTAGTTTCCTCACTCGATCACAACTCTCATCTCGGCCGTATCATCGTTGGTAAAATATTTCGGGGAGCCGTAAAACCAGGCCAAAAAATCTTACTCTTAGGGGAGACCAACAAATCAGTTCAAATCGACAAAGTTTTTGTTTCCGAAGGCCTTGGTCGAGTTGAAGTCAGTCAAGCCACAGCTGGAGATATTGTGGCTCTTACCGGAATCCAGTCAGTCAAAATTGGGCAAACTCTTTCGACTCTAGAAGATCTGGAGCCGCTTCCTTCGGCTAAAATTACCGAACCCACCCTTCATGTCACCGTTGGCCCGAACACTTCACCTCTATCTGGTCGAGAGGGTGAGTTCACCACCGCCAGACAAATCGAAGAAAGACTGGCTCGTGAACTAGAGATCAATCTCTCTCTCAAGCTTAGAAAACTGGAAAACGGTAAGTACGAAGTCTCCGGTAAAGGAGAGCTCCATCTCTCCGTTCTTCTGGAAACTCTGCGCCGAGAAGGCTACGAAGTTGAGGTGGGCAAGCCGGAGGTCATTTACAAAGTCATTAATGGCCAAAAATGCGAGCCTTTTGAAGAAGTAAACATCGTCGCTCCAGCCGACCACCTTGGAACCATTAGCCAAGAGCTAGGTAAGCGCTTTGCTCAGCTCATTCGCATGGAGCCGCTCGGCGAGGCTGAGATGGAGTTTGTCTATCGTATGCCTACTCGTGCCATTCTGGGCCTACGCTCACTTTTACTCACGGCCACCAAGGGCACCGTTATCTTCAATAGCCAGTTTATCGACTTTGAGCCAGTTGGTCCCAATCTACCCAAAATGCGTCGTGGTGTCCTCATAGCCACCAACTCCGGTGAAGCCCTTTCCTACGGCCTTCAGTCGGCCCAGGAGCGTGGCTCTACCTTCATTGACCCAGG